>NZ_DFRA01000001.1:0-7755 GCF_002378465.1 Empedobacter sp. UBA3475
TAATACAAATGCACTACCGGTGTTTTTTAAATCTTTTACGTTTTGCGTAAAAGGTTTTTTTTATTCACATTCACAAGGTTCTCTACTTCGTCTTTTGGCTTCATTGTCCCAAAAAGGATAAAATTTTAATCCAAAATAAAAGTTCGCAGAAGTTAATTTTTTCTGTTTAAAAACGATTGGAATTGCATTATCACTGCCCAAAATTAGAGGGCCAATTCTTACATACCCACCAAATGTTATATTTTCAAAATCATAGATAGAAAGGGAAGGTCCAATTCCAAATCCATTTTTTTGGATAGTATAAGAAGTTTGTAGTACATTGATACGTTTCAAACTATTTTCAAAAACTGGAATTCGTTGCATCCAATTGAAATTTAAGTAATGATTTTCAATAATTTTTTTACTCAGATTAAGATGTAAACTCGTTGGTAAACCGATCGAAAAATTATTTCCCGTTTTAGATTTTGTTTCATCACCATAAACTTCTTTGCTCAAAAGTCCTAATTATTGATCAACACTTTCAAATTCAACTCCATCTAATTTTGGATTATTACGAATTTGAACTCTTTGCGAAGGATTGTAGAAATGATGGTTATCGCCTCTGAATTTTACTAATCCAACATCTAATAAATTTGCCGAAAATTTGAAATCATATAATTCATCATTCGCTCTTCTGTTCACAAAAGAAATTCCTAAATCTATTCCAACTCCATTTCCTCTATTTCGTAAAACATATTTATCTCGATCAAAATCATAATTGGTAGAATATCCTGCTTTTATATCATAATTTGACGCATAAATATTTGCATCAGGATTGTCGATTGTACTTGTTATAGTTGGTTCAGCTTCTAATTTTATCGCGTTTTTACTTTTGATATACGCGCCATCTAAACCCAAAAGATATTTAATATTTGCCCCAATAATAACTTCAGAAGTATTAGTTGTATACAAATTTGTCGCAACATTTAAGCCTAATTCAGCCCAATTCATTGCATTTGTCTTTGTAGGTTCAAACTCATAATTTTTTGGTTCTATTTCATTCTGATTACTAAAACGAAAATAATTATCTAAATCTTTAATAGAACCTTGTGTACGAAGTCGGGTGAAAATTCCAAGACGATAAGTTTGATTATTAATTTTCTTTTTAAAAGAAACGGAAGGTCCCAGAAAATCATTTTCCAAATGATAAGAAATCGTATTTCTAGTTGCGAAATCTAAAATATTAGAATGCGTTTCTCCTCTTATTCCAGCTTTTATATTTGCTGATTTTGTTTCACCTTTTATTAAACCTAATACGTTTTGATCGGATACGTAAGCGTAATCATTTCTGAATAAAATATCCTCAGAAATAATATTAATATCCCATTTATTCGGGTTAAAATATGAAGTTGTCGGAGAAAAAACACTACCGTTAATCCCGCTATATTGATCATTACTAAAAGATAAAATATTTTGTCCAAACGTAAATCCTGAACAAAAAATAACGGTTAATAGAAGTTTTTTCAAATGATAAAATTTTTATTAAAAATAAGAAAAATCAATTGAAATAAATTACGGTTTTACGTACAGCTCAAAAAAAAGAGTTTCAATTTGAAACCCTTCTTTATAAAATTAAATTTTAATCACCATCAATTAATCTTCCTAAACCTCCTAAAATAGAACCTTCACCTTGTGAAGAACCGCCTGCAGAAGGTGCATGTGCAATAATACGATCAGCCAATCGGCTAAAAGGTAAAGATTGTATATATACAACACCAGGACCTCTTAATGTAGCAAAGAAAACACCTTCTCCTCCGAAAAATGTATTTTTAATTCCGCCTATAAATTCGATATCGTAATGAACAGATTGTTCGAAACCAACAATGCAACCTGTATCAACTTTCAGAACTTCGCCAGCTTGTAAAACACGACGATGTAATGTTCCACCAGCATGAATGAAAGCCATTCCGTCGCCTTCTAATTTTTGCATAATGAAACCTTCTCCTCCAAAAAGTCCAGTTCCTAATTTTCGATTAAATTCAATTCCAACCGAAACTCCTTTTGCAGCACAAAGAAAAGCATCTTTCTGGCAAATAAATTTTCCGTTCACTTCTGGTAAATCTATCGGAACAATTTTTCCTGGATATGGTGCAGCAAAAGACGCTTTCTTTTTTCCTTGTCCGTAATTTGTGTACGAAGTCATAAACAAACCTTCACCTGTTAACATTCGTTTTCCGGCATTTAATAATTTTCAGAAAATTCCACCACTTTGTTGAGAACCATCGCCAAAAATTGTTTCCATTTTTACACCATCATCCATCATCATAAAACTACCTGCTTCTGCTACAACAGTTTCTTGTGGATCTAATTCAATTTCGACAAATTGCATTTCTTCACCGTAAATTTTATAATCTATTTCGTGTGAATTCATTTTTTTAATTTTACTAATTAGTCGACAAAATTCGTAATTCGTAACAGTTCTTATTTAAAATTAGTATTAAATATGAACCAATGAGGTATATTCTTTTTTTGAAAGTAAACAATCCGTATTTTTGTTTAACTTGAAAAAGTATTATGGCAGATATTAAAATTACAATTATAGATAGAGAAGGTGTTTCGCACGAAGTTGACGCGCCTACTGATATGAATATGAATATCATGGAGCTTGTGCGCGCCTACGAATTAGCACCAGAAGGAACCATTGGTATTTGTGGTGGAATGGCGATGTGTGCTTCTTGTCAATGTTATGTCTTAACACCAGAAATTCAATTACCAGAAATGACGCCTGATGAAGATGCAATGTTAGCAGAGGCATTTAATGTGAAAGATAATTCACGTTTAGGTTGTCAGTTACATCTTTCGAATGAAATGGATGGATTAGTTGTTGAATTAGCACCAGAATATTAAATTTTAGTTTTACGTGGTACGTTATAAGTTCTACGTTACAATTTTGTTATTATCGTTTAGCGTAAAACGTTTGGCGTAATACTTAAAACTTATTAAATGAATCAATTAGATAAAAGACTTTTTTTGTTAGATGCTTATGCCTTAATTTTTAGAGGGTATTATGCATTTATCAAAAATCCACGAATCAACTCAAAAGGTTTCAATACATCGGCAATTATGGGATTTACGAATTCCTTGTTCGATGTCATTCGACGTGAACAACCAACGCATTTGGCGGTTGTTTTTGATGTTGGTCAAGCAACAGTTCGTACGGTAGATTATCCTGAATATAAAGCAAATCGTGATGAAACGCCAGAAGCCATTCGTCAAGGCGTTCCGTATATTCAAGATATTTTACGAGCGTTAAAAATTCCAGTACTTTTCGCCGAAGGTTACGAAGCAGATGATGTGATCGGAACATTAGCACAGAAAGCAGAGAAAGCTGGTTATACAACTTATATGGTGACACCCGATAAGGATTTTGCGCAATTGGTAACGGAAAAAATTAAAATGTATCGTCCTGCTGCAAATGGAAAAGGTGTTGAGATTTGGGGAATTGAAGAAGTAAAAGAAAAATTTGAAATCGACGATCCAATTCAAGTTATCGATTACCTTGGAATGATGGGTGATGCTGTGGATAATATTCCAGGTTTACCAGGTGTTGGAGCAAAAACGGCAAGTAAATATTTGAAAGAATTTGGATCATTGGAAAACCTTTTAGCGAATACAGATAAGCTGAAAGGGAAAGCTAAAGAAAAGATTGAAGAGAATAAAGAGCTTGGAATTCTTTCGAAGAAATTAGCAACGATTATTACAGATGTTCCTGTAGAATTTGATGAAGAAGATTTAACGGTTTGCCCGCCAGATATAGAAAAAGTTACTGAACTTTTCACGGAGTTAGAATTCCGTCGTATGTTAGAAACGGTTTACAGAATTTATGGTTTGGATGTTTCGGGAATTATCAAAGAAGCGCAAGAAGAAATTTCTGCGGCAAGTCAGATTTCTTCGAATCAAGTGCAAATGGCTCAACAATCATTGTTCGATTTTACGTCTGATGAAGAAATCGTTCCACAAAATTCAGCTTTTACAGATATTTCAACAACCAATCATTTGTATCAATTGATCGATACAAAAAAAGGTCGTGAGATTTTGTTGCGAAATATTCTGAAACAAAAAGAAGTGACATTCGATACAGAAACGACTTCACTGGATGCATTGGAAGCAGAATTAGTCGGAATTTCGTTTTCTTGGGAAAAAGGAAAAGGATATTATATACCTTTTTCTACTGATTTTGAAGAAACAAAAGCAATTATCAATGAATTTAAACCATTTTTTGAAGATGAATCAATTTCGAAAATTGGTCAAAATCTAAAATATGATATTAAAGTTTTAAACAAATATGACATTGTTGTTTTAGGTCAAAATTTTGATACGATGATTGCACATTATTTGATTAATCCAGATATGCGTCACAATATGGAAGTGTTGTCAGAAACATATTTGAGTTATCAACCAGTTTCAATCGAAAGTTTGATTGGAAAAAAAGGAAAGAATCAAAAGAATTTCCGTGATGTTCCGTTGATGGAGCAAACCGAATATGGAGTAGAAGATTCTGATATTACAAATCAGTTGAAAAATCTTTTCGAACCAGAATTAATCAAATCAAATACACACAAATTATTCACTGATCTTGAAATGCCATTGATGCAAGTTTTGGCTGATATGGAATTGGAAGGTGTTAATTTGGATGTTCCGTTCTTGAAAGAACTTTCGGTAAAACACGAAGCGAAATTAAGAGAATTAGAAACAAAAATTCACCAAGATGCTGGAGAAGAGTTTAATCTTAATTCGCCAAAACAATTAGGAGAAATCTTGTTCGATAAGTTAAAATTAGATCCAAAAGCAAAGAAAACCAAAACTGGACAATATGCAACTGGAGAAGAGATCTTATCGAAACTGAAAGATAAACATCCAATTATTAAGGATATTTTAGAGTATCGTCAATTACAAAAATTAAAATCAACTTATATTGATGCGCTGCCAGAATTGGTGAATCCAAAAACGGGTCGTGTGCATACAACGTATGCGCAAACGGTTGCTGCAACGGGACGTTTGTCTTCTGTAAATCCGAATTTACAAAACATTCCGATTCGTTCAGAAGAAGGTCAGCAAATTCGTAAAGCCTTTGTTGCGCGAGATGAAAATCATGTGATTATTTCTGCCGATTATTCGCAAATTGAATTGCGTTTGATTGCACAAATGTCACAAGATCCTGCAATGGTAGAAGCTTTCAAACATGGAGAAGATATTCACGCTTCTACTGCCGCAAAAGTTTTCAATGTAGATTTAGATGAGGTGACGCGTGAACAACGTAGTCAAGCGAAAACGGTAAACTTCGGAATTATTTATGGTGTTTCGGCTTTTGGTTTAGCAGATCAAGCAAATATTTCTCGTAAAGAAGCCAAAGCATTGATTGATGCGTATTATGAAACTTATCCAACGTTGAAAGCGTATATCGAAAAACAAGTTGAGGTAGCTCGTGACCAAGGTTTTGTAGAAACGTTAATGGGTCGTCGCCGTTATTTGAAAGATATCAATTCGAGAAATGCTGTGGTGCGTTCGCATGCTGAGCGAAATGCTGTAAATGCGCCAATACAGGGTACTGCGGCGGATATCGTGAAAATGGCAATGATTCAAATTCAGAAAGAATTGAAGAAAAATTATAAAACCAAAATGATTTTACAAGTGCATGATGAGTTAATTTTTGATGCACCCAAAGATGAGTTTGAAAAAGTTTCTGAATTAATCAAATCGACTATGGAAGCTGCAATGCAAATGGATGTTCCGTTGATTGCAGAAGTCGGAGTAGGAGCGAATTGGTTAGAAGCTCATTAGAAAAATATTATTTACAATAATTACAAAGCGTTACTTTTTAGTAGCGTTTTTTTTTGTTAAAATATCTACAAAATATTCTGATTAACAAATTCTTAACGAGATTAAAATATATCTTTAATTCATTATTGATTTTAAATTATATGAAAAAACTATTTTACTTATTTACATTGTTTACGATTTGTTTAAATGCTCAAATTATAAATCTAAAAATATTAGACCTTTCGGATAATTTACCACTTTATGATGCAGATGTATATTTCAAAAATTCGACTAAGAATTTTGTATCAGACATGAAAGGAAAAGTTGTGGTTGATTTAAACAATGTTTCGCAAACAGATGAGTTAATCGTTTCGAAAAAAGATTATCAAGATGCAATAATCAACGTATCGGAATTAAAATCTGAAATGATAATCAAACTCGAAAGAGTATCCGAAATCGAGTTAAAAGAAGCTTTTGTAACAAACTTGAAAGCCGAAGATGTTCTACAGAAAGTTTATGATAATTATGATAAAAACTTTAATATTGAACAATATTATTTCTTAGTTAATTTTCAACAAGATTTGTTATTTAATAATAATGAACGGGATTTTATTGATGCAGATTTACAGTTTAAATTTAAACGAGGAGATTTGAAAATTAAATCAAAAGGAATTGTAAACAACGAAATAAAAAGTGGACGAGAACCAAATTCAAATATTCGTTTGATTTATTATTTGGAGAGTATTTATTTGAAAGAAAAATATATTAAGCAATTTGTATACTTATTAAAGGAAAAGAAATATGAAGAATCTAATTTATCATTAACAAAATATGGAGATAGTTTTGTTTATGAAGTTACAATAAAAACAAAATCAAGAGATGTATTTCTGACAATTGATAAAGATACATTTGCTGTTGTTGAGTTTTATTGGGAAACGACTATTCCGGAAACTAAATATTCAGAAAATGAATTTTTAAGAGAAGCAAAAGTTGTTTATAAATATCGTCCTCATAACGGGAATTGGGTGTTGAAAGAAACGTCTGCAATTTGGAACACTACTTATGAAAAAGATGATGAAAAAACAGATTTAGATATGAATTTTAGTATAATCGTAAATGATTATAACACGCAATCTTTTTCAGAGTTCAACAAATCGGTGAACGAAAAGATGGATATTAGAAAAAGTTTTAAATAAAATAAAAACCCAATAAATAAAAATATAATTGTCGCAATTACCTCGTTTTTAGGAATTAATCTGTCAGCACAAACGCAAAAAGAAAGCATACGAGCAACTTACAAAGCCGAATTTATTTTTGATTATGAACAATCGAAGGATATGTTTTCAAAGAATTTGCAACCAGCTTTCAAAATGGCTATAGATAGAGGAGTTTTTGTCGATTTTATATTAGAAAGTAATAAAAATTTATCTGTTTTTCGAGCAGATACAAAAGTGAATAACGCACAACATGAAGCGGATATGGTTGTACAAGAGATTTTGAAATCGGAACAAAATCCTTTGTATAAAGATTTTTCTAAAAATGAATATTATAAACAGTTTGATATTAATGTAAAAACGTATTTGGTTAAAGAAAATATACCTAATTTTAATTGGAAATTAACGAAAGAAAAAGCTGTGATTAATGGTTATAATGTCGTAAAAGCGATTGATCAAGATCGAGATGGAAATGAATTTACGGCTTGGTATTCGCCTGAAATAAGATATAAAGATGGACCTTATTATTTTTCGAATTTACCGGGGTTGATTTTACAAGCAGAAATTATTTCGCCTTATTTTACAGTGATTTTTAAGATTAATCAACTTGAAATTTTGAAAGAAAATCTTAAAATTAATTTACCTACAAGAGGAAAAGTAATGACGTTAAGAGAAATGCAAAACGATATGAATGCATCGTAAACATCGAATGAAGGAGTTGAAAAATAGTCAAAATAAAAGC
>NZ_DFRA01000001.1:7803-53875 GCF_002378465.1 Empedobacter sp. UBA3475
GCTTTTATTTTGACTATTTTTAAATGAATTATACCGCTGGTTTGCGAACAACTGGTAAAATTTCACCTTTTTCTAAACAATATTTTAGTACATCTTCCGAAGGAATTTGTTTGGTGTAATCTGCTTTTTCTACAATAAATCCTACATCTTCCAAACGTTTGTAATAATCTAAACCATAAACACGAACGTGATCATATTGTCCAAATTTTTCTTTACGTTCTTCTTTTGTTGTAACCGTTGGATCTTCGTACGTTACATCACGTTGATACGAAATTGGAACTTGCAGAATTCCCCAACCTCCTGGTTTCATGACACGAAATAATTCGCTCATCGCTTTGTGATCGTCAGGAATATGTTCCAAAACGTGATTACAAAAAATGATATCAAATGTATCATCACCAAAAGGTAAATCGCAGATATCTGCTTTTACATCTGCCAAAGGCGATTCTATATCACTTGTGATGTATTCTAAATTCTTCATCGCACGAAAACGCTTGATAAAAGATTGCTCTGGAGCAATGTGCAAAACTTTAGCTTTTTCAGTAAAGAAAGACGTTTCATTTTTTAGGTACAACCACATCAAGCGATGTCTTTCTAATGAAAAAGTTCCGGGTGAAAGTACATTATCACGCTGTTTTTCGTAACCATAAGGCAACAAACTATAATAACCTTGTCCATCAATTGGGTCTACGAAGCGATTTCCTTTCATAAACCAAACTAAAACAGGACGAATAATATAACTACCTTGTATTAATAAAGGACGAGGTAGAATATTCATGATTTTTTTTAAAAGCTTTTTCACAAAAGTTTTCTTAAGGTTTGAATAAAAATGGTTTTTCTTCGTCAGATACGATTCCTAAAGCATCGTAAATAAACTGATAAGTTGACAATAATTTTGGTTCGCCATCCACTACACAAACATCGTGTTCGAAGTGAGCCGAATATTTATCATCGCGCGTTGTAACCGTCCAACCATCTGGATGAAAGAAGACTTTTTCAGTTCCCATATTTACCATTGGTTCGATGGCTAACACCATTCCTTCTTCAATTTTTTTACCAGATCCACGACGTCCATAATTCGGAACTTGTGGTTCTTCGTGCATTTTACGACCTAATCCGTGTCCAACTAATTCACGAACGATTCCGTAACCTTCTTTTTCACAATATTGTTGAATTGCAAAACCAATATCACCTACGCGATTACCTTTTTTCATTTGTTCTATTCCTTTGAACATAGATTCTTTTGTAATGCGTAATAATTTTTCAGTTTCAGCATCTACTTCACCAACTGCAAATGTATAAGCGTGATCTCCGTAAAAATCATTCATATAAACACCACAATCTACCGAAACAATATCTCCTTCGTTAAGTGGTTCATCGTTTGGAATTCCATGAACAACTTGTTGATTTGGAGAAATACAAAGGTTTTTAGGGAAATCGTACATTCCTAAAAATGCAGGATATCCACCATTGTCGCGAATAAATTCGCCTCCTAATTTATCTAAATGATTGGTTGTAACACCAGGCACTACTTCTTTGGCTAACATACCCAAGGTTTTTGAAACCAATTGAGCGCTTAGGTACATTAGTTCTAATTCTTCTTTACTTTTTAAATGTATCATAATCCGAAAAATCCTCTTTTCTTTTTCTTCTCAGGAGCTTTTTGCCCGTTTGCGTGAACACTTAATTCAATCTTTTTTGTAATGATTTGATAAACGTCACTCCAACCTGGGAAACCTCCTAAATTTCTATCGTCGATAAAGATATCGGCATTTATTTTTCGACTTTGCGTATTTTTATCAAAATCCTCTCCGTCAAAACTATTGTTGATGGCATAAAACTCTATACCATTTTGTTTGCAAAACTCAACAGCTTCGTCTAAATATTTACCACTACGATAAGTCCATAAAGTAAGGCGATATCCGTCGTTTTGTAATTGTTTCAATGTTTCGAAAGCGAAGATTTTAGCTTTTCCAATTTCTGGATATTTATCATCTACCACAGTTCCATCAAAGTCAACAGCAATAATTTTATTAATCATGTTTGTAAGTATTTAAAGTTATTTAGGTTATTTTTTTTGAACAATAATGTTTCCAGTCATTTCAGTTGGAATTTCAATTCCCATCAAAGTTAAGATAGTTGGTGCAATATCTCCAAGTTTACCATGCTCAACATTCCATTCGATATTTTTCTGAGCCAAAATAAATGGAACAGGATTCGTTGTATGTTGCGTATTCGGTGATCCATCTTCGTTCATCATAAAATCTGAATTTCCGTGATCAGCCAAAATCACCACATTGTAACCATGTTCTAAAGCTGCATTTACAATTTTCTCCGCACAAGAATCTACTACTTCAGCAGCTTTTATTGCCGCAGACATAACACCTGTATGTCCAACCATATCTGTATTAGCGAAGTTAAGACAAATGAAATCCGCTGATTCTTTTTCGATTTCTGGTACAATTGCATTTGTAATATCATATGCAGCCATTTCTGGTTTCAAATCGTAAGTAGCAACATCTCTTGGCGAAGCACATAAAACACGAGATTCACCAACGAAAGGTTCTTCGCGACCACCATTGAAGAAAAATGTTACGTGTGGATATTTTTCAGTTTCAGCAATACGAATTTGCTTACGACCAGCATTAGAAATAACTTCTCCTAACGTATTTACAATATTTTTCTCATCAAAAATTACCGCAACTCCAGTATATGTAGCATCATATTCTGTAAGAGTGATATATTTTAGATTTAATTTATGCATTCCAAATTCTGGAAAATCATGTTGCGTTAAAACTTCTGTGATTTCACGTCCACGATCAGTTCTAAAATTGAAACAAATCACTACATCATCATTCTCGATTTTAGCTTTTGGTTGACCATTTCCATCCGTTACAATAATCGGTTTGATGAATTCATCTGTTACGCCTTCATTATAAGATGCACGAATTGCTTCTAATGGATTTGTTGTTGTTTTACCAACTGTATTTACCATTGCATCGAATGCTAATTTCACACGTTCCCAACGTTTATCACGATCCATTGCATAATAACGACCAGTAATCGAAGCGATTTCTCCTGTTGATTTTGTCATGTGATTCATCAATTCTGTGATAAATCCTTCGCCAGATTTTGGATCGGTGTCACGACCATCTGTGAAAGCATGTACAAAAACATTTTGTTGTAAACCTGATTGATTTGCTGCATCTAACAAACCTTTCAAATGATTGATATGTGAGTGTACACCACCATCAGAAACTAAACCAATGAAATGTACTTTTTTGTTATACTCTAAAGCATATTGAAAAGCATCTTTTAAGATAGGTTCGTTTTGTAACGTTCCGTTTTCAACCGCCATATTGATTCGAACTAAGTTTTGGAAAACTACGCGTCCAGCACCCAAATTCATATGTCCAACTTCCGAATTCCCCATTTGTCCTTCTGGTAAACCAACGGCTAAACCAAACGTATCCAACGTAGAATGTGGAAATTTCTCGAAACAGCTATCTACAAAAGGTGTATTTGCTTGCGCGATTGCAGAAACAGCAGGGTTTGGTCCAATTCCCCATCCGTCCAAAATCATTAATATTGCTTTATTGTTCATTTTTCTTGTAATAATTAAGCCCAAAGATAAGCATTCCTTGGGCTGAAAGTTTATTTTTTGTATGGTTTAATTTGCGACTTCACTGATGAATTTGATACGCATTAAACGTAATTCTTCTTCATCATAATCGTCACCAAATTCATCTAATAATGATGACATTGAGTCAGAATCTGCGTCCATCAAGAATTCATAAATTTCCTCTTGTTGATCTTCGTCCAAAACTTCGTCAATATAATAATTGATATTTAATTTTGTTCCTTGATAAACGATACTTTCCATTTCTGAAAGTAAATCGCTCATCGTCATATTTTTTGCTTCCGCAACATCTTCAAGATTTAACTTTCTGTCTGTCGATTGAATGATATAAACTTTGTGACTCGATTTGTCAGCAACTTGTTTAATCACCATATCTTCAGGTCGAATAACGTCGTTGTCTTTAACATATTGCGCAATAAAATCTACAAATTCTTTTCCGAATTTCTGAGCTTTCCCTTCTCCAA
Organism: Empedobacter sp. UBA3475; assembly: GCF_002378465.1. Classification (NCBI taxonomy): domain Bacteria; kingdom Pseudomonadati; phylum Bacteroidota; class Flavobacteriia; order Flavobacteriales; family Weeksellaceae; genus Empedobacter; species Empedobacter sp. UBA3475. The sequence goes on from NZ_DFRA01000001.1 coordinate 11,908, forward strand.
CACCAAACACATTTGTTAACTCCTTAACTGTTGTTGGATATTGCATTGTCATATCATCTAAACTCGAATCTTGGAAAACTGCAAAAGGTGGAATTTGATGTTTTTTAGAGATTTTTTTACGTAAATCTTTCAATTGTTTCAATAAAACATCATCAAAAGCAATAGGTGCAGAAGATGTTTCTTCTTTTTCAAAGCTACCTTCTGATAATAATTTTTTGAAATCAATATCTTCGGCAATTTCAAAAGAAGTTGGCTTACTAATGAAATCTTTTCCAGATTTGGTAATTTTTAAAATACCATATGATTCGATTTCTTTCTCTAATAAATTACGTACAATTAATTGGCGTAAAATAGATTTCCAATAATAATCTTCTTTTGCTTTTCCAATTCCGAAGAAATCTTCAGAGCTCAAATTATATGATTTTGTAATAGAAGTTTCTTTACCAACTATAACATTTACAACATCATTTAATTTTAATTTTTGATTTGTTTTCTGAACAACATCTAATGCAATTACTGCATCATCTTTTGCTTCAATCATTTTTTTAGGATTGCGCATATTGTCGTCCATATTTGCCCCTTCGCCGTTTTTGTCGTCGAATTCTTCTCCAAAATAATGTAACAAAAATTTACGACGCGACATCGAAGTTTCGGCATATGCTACAACCTCAGAAAGTAATTGCATTCCAACTTCGCGTTCTGCAACAGGTTTACTTGCTAAGAATTTTTCTAACTTTTCGATATCTTTATAATCATAGAAAGCAATACAAACACCTTCACCACCATCGCGACCTGCACGACCAGTTTCTTGGTAATAACTTTCTAACGATTTTGGCATATCGTAATGCATCACAAAACGTACATCTGGCTTGTCAATTCCCATTCCGAAAGCAATTGTAGCGACAACGACACTTGCATCTTCCATCAAAAACATATCTTGATGTTTGCTACGTGTTTTGGCGTCTAAACCTGCATGGTAAGGAATGGCATTGATTCCGTTTACTTGTAAAAGTTGCGTAATTTCTTCAACTTTTTTACGACTCAAGCAATAAATGACACCAGATTTACCATCGTTTTGTTTGATAAATTTGATGATTTGTTTGTCTTGATCAACCTTTGGGCGGATTTCGTAAAATAAATTCGTACGATTAAAAGAATCTTTAAAAACTTTAGCGCTTTGCATTCCCAAAGTTTTCTGAATATCTTCTTGTACTTTTGGTGTTGCTGTTGCAGTTAAAGCAATAATTGGCGCATCACCAATTTTGTTGATAATCGCTTTTAGATTACGATATTCTGGTCGAAAATCGTGTCCCCATTCAGAAATACAGTGCGCTTCATCAATAGCAAAAAAAGAAATTTTTACCGATTTAAAGAAATCGATGTATTCTTCTTTTGTCAAAGATTCGGGTGCAACGTACAACATTTTAGTTACTCCATCTTTAATATCTGTCATAACTGTTTTCGTTTCTGACTTGTTTAAAGATGAGTTTAATACGTGGGCAATTCCATCATTTTCAGAAATTCCACGTATAGCGTCTACTTGATTCTTCATCAGCGCGATTAAAGGGGACACAATAATCGCGACTCCATCTGACATTAATGCCGGTAATTGATAACATAAAGACTTACCTCCTCCAGTTGGCATCAAAACAAATACATCTTCTTTATTTAGTAAGCTTGTAATGATTTCGTGCTGCTGTCCTTTAAATTGGTCGAAACCAAAATATTTTTTTAGGTAAGATGTTAAGTTTTTCGAAGTGGCTTCCATCTACACAAAAGACTAAAATTAATATTATAAATTAAATAGTTCCTATATTTGATAACTCTTAAATATACACATAAATTTTATATGATTTATATATAATTGAGTGTAAATAAAAAAGGAGAGTAAAAGTACGAAAAATTTTAAAAATAGACAATAGAAATTTTATTGTGGAAAATTCAGAATTAATACAAATAGCGCAAGGGGTATTTCGAGAAGAAATTCAAGCGCTGGAAGCAATAGCTTCTCGTATTAGCGAGTCTTTTGTTGATGCGGTAAATGCGATATATAACACGAAAGGAAAGTTGGTAGTTGTTGGAGTAGGAAAGAGTGCACACATTGCAAATAAAATTGTAGCAACCTTAAATTCTACCGGAACTCCAAGTCAATTTTTACATGCGACGGAAGCTATTCATGGCGATTTGGGTCTTGTACGACCAGAAGATGTGGTGATTTGTATTTCGAAAAGTGGAAATACGCCAGAGATTACATATTTGGCTCCGATTCTTAAACAATATGCATCAGTTTTGATTGGTTTAACATCAAATTTGAAATCAGAATTAGCAAAAAATTCAGACATTGTTTTGGATGTTAATATTGATAAAGAAGCTTGTCCCGTAAATTTGGCACCAACAACTTCTACAACGGCTCAATTGGTAATGGGTGATGCATTGGCGGTAGCTTTGATGAAATTGAGAGCGTTTACACAAAACGATTTTGCAAAATATCATCCAGGTGGAGCTTTAGGAAAACGATTATTGTGGACAGTAGAAAATATTGTTGATCCAGAAAGAAAACCTTCTGTGCATCCAGATTCTTCGATTACAGAAGTCATTAATTCATTAACATCAGGTCGTCATGGAATTACAGTTGTGATTGATAATGATAAAATTGTTGGTGTGATAACAGATGGAGATTTGCGCCGAATGTTATTAAATAATGAAACTTTTGCACATTTAACTGCGAAAGATATTGCTTCAATGAATCCGAAAACAATCAAAAAAGCTGAAAAAGCAAGAGAAGCTTTAGCGATTCTTCGTCACAACAGTATTGGACAATTGGTGGTGGTTGATGAAGAAAATCATTATTATGGAATTTTGGATATTCACTCAATTTTAAACGAAGGAATCGAATAAGCGTATGGCAGATAATACAAAATCGAGTATGTCATTTTTGGCTCATATTGGTGAGTTGAGAGGACATTTGGTTCGTTCTATTTTATCAATTGTGATTACATCTATTGCAGTCGCTATTTATTGGGACGAATTGGTGGAACATGTGATTATGGCTCCATTAAAATCAACTTTTCCAACGTTTGATATTTTTAATCAATTTGGTGAATTAACAGGTTTCGGAAAAATTTATACCGAATCATTTGATATTTCGAAAGAATTGACCAATCTTAATCCATCAGGACAGATCACTTCACAATTTTTTGCAGTAATTGTGTGTGGTGTAATTATCGCAATTCCTTATATTATTTTTGAAATTTGGCGATTTGTAAAACCAGCATTAAAAGAAGCTGAACGAAAATATGCAGGATTTACCATTTTCGCTGTTTCGTTTTTCTTTGTAACAGGAGTCTTATTTAGTTACTATATGTTGCTACCATTGTGTACACAATTTTTATTCACTTACGATCCTTTTGGTGTAGGAAATACATGGACGTTGCCAAGTTATATCGATTTATTTGTTCAATTATTATTATCGATGGGAGTTATGTTTTTGATGCCTGTTTTCGTTTACTTCTTAACGAGTATTGGAATCTTAACACCAAAATTTTTGAAAGAATACCGTAAACACGCATTTATTGTTGTATTAGTGATTGCAGCTGCAATTACACCAAACGATGTGTACAGTATGATTTTAGTTACAATTCCTCTTTGGTTATTGTACGAACTAAGTGTATTGGTTTCAAATTCAGTTTATAAAAAACAATTGAAAGCGAAAAGTAACGACTTAGTAAAGAATTAACAATGTTATGCTTGCATAATAAAATAAATTAGTTATTTTTACATAAAAGAAAAAGTAAACACAAAATTATGAAGATATTAGTTTGTATTAGTAGTGTACCAGATACTACAGCAAAAATCAACTTCACAGCTGACGGAAAATCATTTGATAAAAATGGTGTTCAGTTCGTTATTAACCCGCACGACGAATTTAGTTTAAATAAAGCAGTAGAGTTACAAGAAAAACAAGGAGCTACTGTTACAATTTTAACTGTTGGAGATGCAACTGTAGATCCAGTTATGCGTAAAGCTTTAGCGATTGGTGCGAATGATGGAATTCGTATTGATGCTGATGCTCGCGATGATTTCTTTGTTGCTACACAAATCGCAAAAGCTGCTAAAGATGGTGGTTTTGATTTAGTATTGACAGGAAAAGAATCAATTGATTATAATGGAGGTTCTGTACCAGGATTAGTTGCTGCAATGTTAGATTATGGTTTTGTAAACGGATGTATCGGTCTTGATGTAGAAGGTTCTTCTGCAAAAGCTGTTCGTGAAATTGACGGAGGAAAAGAAACTGTAGAAGTTACTTTACCAGCTGTTATCGCAGGACAAAAAGGATTGGTTGACGAGGCTGCATTAAGAATTCCTAATATGCGTGGAATTATGCAAGCGCGTACAAAACAAATCGCAGTTGTTGCACCAGAAGCGACAGAAACTAAAGTTGAAGTTGTTGGTTATGTAAAACCTGCTGAAAGAGGTAATGTAACATTAATCGACAAAGACAATGTAGCAGAATTGGTAAGATTATTACACGAAGAAGCTAAAGTAATCTAATTATTCACCTAAAAAGAAATTAAAAAATGGCAATTTTTGTATACGCAGAGTCACACGACGGAAAATATAAAAAAGCAGGATTAGAAGCAGTTTCTTACGCAAAAGCTACAGCTGATGTTGCTGGAGATACTGTTACAGCAATCGTTTTTGGAAATGCTACTGCTGACGAATTATATAAATATGGAGCATCTAAAGTAGTTAAAGTTGATAATGCAGCTTTAGCAAAATTTGATGCAAATTCTTACGCAAAAGCTTTGGCTGAAGTTGCTCAAGGAGATGTTGTGGTTTTACCATCAACAAACGAAGGAGCGACTATAGCACCAGTTTTAGCATACAAAACAGGAGCATCTTTAGTAACAAATGTAGAAAAATCTCCAACAGCAGTTTCTCCATTCACAGTTGCACGTAAAGCATTCTCTGGAAAAGGAGTAGAAACTGTTGCAGTTTCAGGAAAAGTTGTAGTTACAGTTCTACAAAACGCATTCGGAGCAAAAGAAAATGCAGTTTCAGGTTCAGAAGAATCAGCTTCAGTATCAGTTTCTGATGCAGATGCAAAAGTAAAAGTTGTTTCAACAGAAATGGCTTCTTCTGATAAAATCGATTTGAAAGAAGCGGATATTGTTGTTTCTGCAGGTCGTGGAATGAAAGGTCCTGAAAACTGGGGAATGATCGAAGATTTAGCAAAAGTTTTAGGAGCTGCTACAGCATCATCTAAACCAGTTGCTGATATTGGTTGGAGACCGCATGCTGAGCACGTAGGACAAACAGGAAAAGCAATTGCGCCAAATTTATATATCGCAGTTGGTATTTCAGGAGCTATTCAGCACTTAGCTGGAGTTAATGGATCTAAAACAATTGTTGTCATCAACAATGATCCAGAAGCGCCTTTCTTTAAAGCGGCTGATTACGGAATCGTAGGAGATGCTTTTGAGATTGTTCCTAAATTAACTGAAGAGTTAAAAAAATATAAAGGTCAAGCTTAATCATTTTAAGATTATAAATTCAATCCGAATCATTTAGGTGGTTCGGATTTTTTTTATTCATTAAAAAAAGATTAAATATTCATCAGTTTTTCATAGATTTACGCCCAAATGGACAATTTAATTAGATTAAATATTAAAGGAATATCTTACAGTCAAACTCAGACTGGCGCATATGCGTTGATTCTAGAGGAAAATGTAGGAGGAAGAAAGTTGCCAATTATTATTGGGAGCTTTGAGGCACAATCAATCGCATTAGCTTTAGAGAAAGATATTAATCCACCTCGTCCATTAACACACGATTTGTTTATTTCATTAGGAAAAGAATTTCAATTGAATGTTGATTCTATTTATATTTATAAATTAGAAGATGGTGTTTTTTATTCGAATATTGTTTTTGTGAATGATGATGGACAACGTGCCGAGATTGATTCGAGAACTTCTGATGCAATTGCATTGGCTGTTCGTTTCAATGCACCTATCTATGCCTATGATAATGTTGTAGAAAAAGCTGGAATTCATTTGGACGTTATTGAAGAAGAAGAAAATATACGTCGCGCAGCAAATAACTTCGAAGATGATTTGGATATCTTGGCTGGTTTGGAAAATGATTTGTCTGATATCAACGAATATGAAGGTTGGACAAAATCTGAACTTGAAACTGAGATGGAAAAAGCTGTGAAGAATGAAGATTATGAATTGGCAGCTCGCCTTCGTGATCAAATCGATAACATGGGAAACTAATAACTATTTCAAATAATTATGTCTGTAAAGCTTAGACTTACAATCATGAGTTTCCTTGAGTTTGCGGTATGGGGAGCATACCTAACCTCTATGGGAAATTACTTAGGATCAGTTGGCTTAGGTCCAAAAATTGGTCTTTTTTACGCGATGCAAGGTATTGTGTCGATTTTTATGCCCGCAATAATGGGTATTGTAGCGGATAGATGGATTCCTGTACAACGTTTGTTGGGATTGAATCATTTATTAGCTGCGATTTTTATGTTTGCAGCAGGTTATTACGGAATGACAGCTGGAAACGATGTAGATTTTACAACAATCTTCGCACTTTATTCGGTTAGTGTGGCGTTCTTTATGCCAACAATCGCCCTTTCTAACTCAACAGCCTACACAATTTTAAAACAAAATAATTTAGACACAATCAAATCCTTTCCTCCAATCAGAACGTTTGGAACAGTTGGTTTTATTGTAGCGATGTTATTTGTTAATTTCTCTGGATTTAAAGATGGTGTTTTTGGATTTAACTTTTCAAGTGATCCAACATTCGTAAGTTTTCAATCCAATTATTATCAGTTCTTTGTATCTGGATTTTTAGGAGTTATATTGTTTTTATACAGTTTCTTATTACCTAATTGCCCAGTTAACAAAAGTTCTGAAAAACAATCTATTTCTGATGCATTTGGTTTAAAAGCTTTTGCATTATTTAAAGATAGAAAAATGGCAATTTTCTTTATCTTTTCAATGCTTTTAGGCGTTTCTTTGCAAATTACAAATGGATATGCAAATCCATTTATCACAACGTTTAAGGATATTCCAGATTATGCCAATACGTGGGGAGCAAGTAATGCAAATGCTTTAATTTCGTTGTCTCAAGTTTCTGAAACATTGTGTATTTTATTAATTCCTTTCGTGCTAAAACGATTCGGAATCAAAATCGTGATGTTGATGGCAATGGTAGGTTGGGTCTTACGTTTCGGATTATTTGGATTAGGAGATCCAGGATCTGGCGTTTGGATGTTTATCTTATCAATGATTGTTTACGGAATCGCTTTCGATTTTTTCAATGTATCAGGTTCGTTGTATGTAGACAAAGAAACAAACGAAGAAATTCGTTCTTCTGCACAAGGAGTTTTTATGATGATGACCAATGGTTTTGGAGCAACAATCGGAATGTTAATTGCACAATACATCGTGAATCATTTAGTGTATAGTCAAACTGATTTGACATTGCAGCTAGAAGGATGGAGACATTCTTGGTTTATTTTCGCAGGCTACGCATTAGTTGTTACGGTATTGTTCGCAATTGTGTTCAAATACAAACACAATCCAGACGAAGTACAAGATGTAAAACATTAAGGTGTAAAAAATATAAAAGCAAGAATCAAAATTCTTGCTTTTTTTATGCACGAAAGTTTCTAATCTATTCTTTTATACGTCACAAACGAGTAAGCATATGGATGTTTTTCATCTTTTTTGAAATCTTCTCGTTCTACTTCTTCCCATTCGTCCAAGTCTATTTCTGGGAAATAAGTGTCTCCATCAAATTCGTGATGAACTTCTGTGATGTACAAAATATCAGTAAATTCCATCGCTTGTTTGTAAATATTTCCACCACCGATAATGTAAATATCATCGTCAATTTTTTTCGCAACTTCTATTGCTTTTGGTAAAGAAGACGCAATTTCGATACCTTCTGTATTCCAATTCTGATCTCTTGTCACAACAATATTGGTACGATTTGGTAAAGGTCTACCCAATGATTCGAACGTTTTTCGTCCCATAATAATAGGATGCCCAGAAGTTATACTTTTGAAATGTTTCAGATCATTTGGTAAATGCCAAATCAAATCATTTTTTGCACCAATTACGTTGTTGCTTGCTTTTGCTACTACAATGTTTATCATAAGTTATAAGGTAAAAAAAGCTATCCTCTTGCAAGGATAGCTTAACAAATATAATAATTTTAGTGAATTATTTCATTTTATTTATAGCATCTTGTAATTGCTCCACTTGTTTTGCAATAGTTGCTGATTTAATTGTTTTTGCAGCATTCGTTTTTACTTGCAATGCTTTTTCAGCCATCATTTTCACAGCTTGTCCTGCTTGTGGATTTTGTTCTTTCAAATATGGATAATAACGCGAATATGTTTTAGCAATTTCAGCCGTTGCATCTGGTGTGTCATTGTTCATAATCCAATTGAAAGCTTGTTCAGCAATTTTTCCTTTTTCTGGATCTTGGAATTTTACGAATTCATACATCGCAGCAGATTCCGAAATTAAAGCAGCTTTATCCAATTGATTATTTTTGATCCAAGTCGGAACTAATGCCATTGCTAAATCTGGTGAACCTTTAATCACTTCATTATCAAGATTAGTTGTTAAATCATTAATTTTTGAAGGATTATTTTTTAAGATTCCAGTTAACGAGGCTCCTTGAACACTAAATGAAGGGCTTTTTGAAGCTTTCTCGAAAATTGCTACATCATAAATATTGGCATCATTCAAAGCACTTAAAGCAGCCGCTTGAACCAATGTTTTAGGATCATTAGAAGCCAATTGTTTTAATTTTGATGAAGCTTTATCAACAATCGTTTTTGATTTTGTGTCCAATTTATGAATCGCATAAATTCTTAATCCATCAAATGAATCATCTAAAGCATTAACCAAGGCATCAGCCGCTTTTGGATTAGTTGCTTGCGCATTTGCCATTGCTTCAATCGCTAATAAACGTGTCGTGTAATTTCCTTTTCCAGCTTTGTATTGCGCAATAAAATCTTCAACAGGTTTTTTATCGTCGATATCTGCTAATAAAACTTGATCCGCATTTGGAATAACGACATCAGGTTTTTGGTTTGCTGCAAATTCGAAAACAGTTTCGGCTTGTTTTGGAACCCAAACTTGTTGACGCGTTGTTTTTCCATTTTCGACAATATCAATCGCAAAAGGAAATTCAAATAATTTTGAAGCATCTTGACGAACAACAACTTTTATTTTTTTATTTGCTGAAGAATAATCTGAAACAACTGTTAATTTTGGATGACCATTTTCGTAATACCATTGATTGAAAAACCAATTTAAGTCACGACCAGAAACTTCTTCCAAAGCCAATCGTAATTGAGTAGATTCAGCTTTTCCGTATTCATTATCTTTCAAATATTTGTTCAAACCTTTGAAGAAAGCATCATCTCCTAAGAAGTTTCTCAACATATGTAAGATAATTCCACCTTTGTTGTACGAAACACCATCAAACATGTCTTCGCGAGAATTGTAATGAACTCGAACCAAATTTTTCGTTGGTCCATCGCCTTGTTTATAACCAAACATTTCGTTGTAACGATGCTCATCCGCTTTCTCTTTTCCGTATTTATATTCAAACCATAAATATTCAGAATAATTAGCAAACGATTCATTCACTGTTAAATTTCCCCAACTTTCAGCCGTAACTAAATCTCCAAACCAATGGTGAAATAATTCGTGCGCAATAACATATTCAGCAGTGTTTTCATCGACTAATTGACCAGCTTTTTGCTGAACACCATCATGAAATAAAGAAGCTGTTGTATTTTCCATAGCTCCAGAAACATATTCGCGAGCCGTCATTTGTGCATATTTATCCCAAGGATAAGGATAGTTTAATCTATCAGAAAAGAACTGAATCATTTCTGGTGTATTACCAAAAATTTGCTTTGCAACATCTTTATATTCTGGTTCTACGTAATAATCAACATTGATATTTTTCCATTTATCATTGATGACTGCGTAATCTCCAATCCCGAAAAAGAATAAATATGGCGCATGTTTTTTATCAAATTTCCAATAATCAGTTTTTGTTCCGTCCGAATTTTTCTTCGAAGATTTCATTGTTCCATTTGATAATGAAACATATTTATCAGGATATGTTAACGTGATTTCTTGTGAAGTTTTTTGATTCGTTTTATCAATTGTCGGGAACCAACAAGAAGAAGATTCAGTTTCGCCTTGTGTCCAAATTTGAGTTGGATAATTTGGTCGTTCACCTTTTGCATTGATAAAATAAACACCTTTTGCATCGTTTATGGCCGCACTTCCTTCTTGTTTTACTTCGTTTGGACGCGCTGTATACTTGATGTAAAGTGTATATTCTTGATCTTTTTTGTATTCTTTATCCAAATCGATGACTAATTGTAAATCATCGTATTTATAATTTAATTTTTTTTTTGTAGCACCATTTACCAAAGCGACTTCGCTAATCAACATTGCTTTTGCGTCTAATGTAACTTTGTTTGTAGCATAGAAATGTGGTTTCAATGTTACCCAAGCTTCACCTAAAACGTGCTCTTTTGCATAATCAAATTTAAGATCCAATTTGGTATGAACAAGATTATTAATTCGTTCTGCTTCTGCACGATAAATATCTAATTTGTTCGTTTGGTTTTCGTTATAACTCGGCGGTGGCGTCATTACTTGCGCATAAGTAAGACTTGATATAATAAAGGCTGATGAAAGCCAAAGGATTCGTTTTTTCATCGTAAAAATTTATTTCTATTGGTTGATAATTTTCTCGAAAAGTTACAAAAAAAGCCTCCAATTTGGAGACTTTAAGTGTTTTTTTATGATTAAACTGCTACAATTCCTTTGATGTGAGGATGAGCTTGATAATTTTCTAATTCGAAATCTTCGTATGTAAAATCAAAAATATCCTTTACATTCGGATTGATTTTCATTGTTGGAAGAGGAAAAGCTTCGCGTGTTAATTGTAGTTCAACTTGTTCAAAATGATTTTTGTAAATATGTGCATCTCCAAAAGTATGCACAAAATCGCCGACTTCTAAATCACAAACTTGTGCAACCATCATTTGTAATAACGCATATGACGCAATATTGAATGGAACACCTAAGAAAATATCTGCACTACGTTGATACAATTGCAACGATAATTTTCCATCATTCACATAAAACTGAAAAAATGCATGACATGGAGCTAAAGCCATTTGATCTAATTCTCCAACATTCCAAGCAGAAACTATAATTCTACGTGAATCAGGATTATTTTTTATTTGATCAATCGCAACTTTAATTTGGTCAACAACTTCTCCATTTGGTTTCCCCCATGAACGCCATTGATGACCATAAATAGGACCTAAATCACCATTTTCGTCAGCCCATTCGTTCCATATTCTTACACCATTATCTGTTAAATATTTGATATTCGTATCACCTTTCAAAAACCACAACAATTCGTAGATAATCGATTTTAAATGTAATTTTTTAGTCGTCACCAAAGGGAAACCTTTCGACAAATCGAAACGCATTTGGTAACCAAAAATACTTTTAGTTCCTGTTCCCGTTCTGTCTTCTTTAAAAGCGCCTTCTGCTAAAACCTTTTTACATAAATCGTGATATTGTTGCATTTTGAGTATATTTAACCTTTCAAATTTAGTGATTTTTTTTAGAATGAAAATTAGTTTAATTTTTACAATTTTAGTGCTTTTTATGTTTTTTGCTTCGTATAGCAAATCAGATTTTGGACGAAAAATTGCGCAACATTTTTATTTCCAAACTTTATTTAATGTTGTTTTGGTGGTTGTTTTTGTGTCAAAAATTGTTCATATCAAACTAAATTTAATCTCAATGATTTCGCTAATTGTTATTGGTTGCATGTTGTATATGAGCTTTCCAAATTATTTACAACAATTGAAGAGAAGGATAGGTAAATAGTTACGTATAATTTTTTATCTTTGCACTTATGAAAAACGAAGCGGGAATTTTTGGTTTAAGACCAGTAATAGAAGCGATTGAAGCAGGGAAAACAATCGACAAAATTTTTATTCAAAAAGGTTTACAAGGTGAAATTTTTTCTGAATTGAGAAAATTAATCACTGAATATGAAATTCCTGTAAGTTATGTACCTGTAGAAAAACTAAATCGTTTTACAGGAAAAAATCACCAAGGAGTCTATGCATTTATTTCGCCAATCGAATTTGATTCAATCGAAAATGTATTACCTCAAATTTGGGAACAAGGAAAAACACCTTTTATCTTGATTTTAGATCGTGTTTCTGATGTTCGTAATTTTGGTGCAATCGCTCGTACAGCAGAATGTGTTGGTGTTGATGCAATTATTATTCCAGCAAAAGGTTCGGCTTCTGTAAATGCAGATGCGATCAAAACTTCGACAGGAGCGTTGTACAATATTCCGGTTTGTAAAGAAGGAAATTTAGTGAATGTTATTAAATATTTACAATCGGCTGGAATCTCAATTTTTAGTGCTTCTGAAAAATCAGCAGAATTTATTTATGATGCAGATTTCTCTGTTCCTGCAGCTATTGTGATGGGAAGTGAGGAAGATGGAGTTTCGGATTCTATTATTAAAATTTCGGATAAAATTATTAAATTGCCTATGGCTGGACAAACTGCTTCACTGAATGTTTCGGTTGCGGCTGGAGCGATTTTGTACGAAGCTGTTCGCCAAAGAATGTTACAAGATTTATTTTAAAAACATATAACGATGACCTATTCTACTTTTATTGGATTTTTGTTGATTGCGATTAGCGTTGCAATGTACTATTTTACAAATTTAGATATCTCAAGATTATTTGCGGACAAAGAATTTTTAGTCGGAATAACAGGAGGTGCTGGAGTTGGATTTATACTTGGTGGATTCTTAGGTTGGTTGTACAAATACAAAGCAGTGAACAAAGCGAATGCAGAAATTGCAAACGAAGAAAAACGTAAAGTTGCAGAACAAAAAGCACAAGAAGCAGCTGCAAAAGAGCAAGCAAAGTTAGATGCGCAACAAGAAAAAGAAGAATCGGGATTGTAATTATGAAAGCAAATAGTTTTTTAAAAATTACATTTCTTTTTGTAATATTATTTTTTTCAAATTTTGTTAATGCTCAAAAAGTTTCTCATTATATCATTAATGAAGAATATTTTGAATTCCCTGGAAAATGGGAACATAAAGGACAACTTAAAAGTTCAAGTCAATATCATTTTGTTAATAAGAAAACCGATGTTAGCTTAATGATTGTCGTAGCGAAACCAGAAAAATATGAATTTTATGAAACAGGTTTGTCTGAAAGTGAACTTTTAGAGAAATATTATAAATGGGAGACTGATTATTGGAAAACCGGAGAAAAAGTATTAGTATCAGAATTAAAGAGAAACTCTAATTATATAATTTGGAGAATATTTAAGGAGAAAGTAAAAGGAAATATAGATTTAAATTCATATTTATTATTTTCGGTTCGTAATAATAAATTAACAGGGATTACTTTAAATGATAATGGAGAAAAACCGATGTCTGAAGAAGAAAAAATAAAATTTTTGGAAGATATTTTTCAAAGTCAAAATAAAAAATAAAAAACGGTCGAAAATTAATTTTCGACCGTTTTTTTATGTTGTATTTCTTGGTAATAAAAACAAGGAACTAAAATTAATAAAAACATGGGCTGAATGAGAAATCTTCTCACATAAAAGAAAACCATTTCGCCTGATGAAAAATGTGTTGAAATCAAATAATTATAGATTGGTAAAAGAACGATTAATCCAATAATCATAATAATGATAGAGAATTTAACGTAACTTTTTTTCCAGAAAATAAACCAAACAATTAATACCGTTAATAATGTATTGATTAGATAGCGAACCATCAGACTTGCGTTCAATTTTGGTAAATCAATTTCAGGGAATTTTGAATGACCAACAAAATGAAAGTATTTTAGGAAAGGATCATAAAATAAAACATCTTCAAATTTTCGGACTAATATTAATCCAAAAACAAGTAAAACTGCAATTGCGTAACGTAAATATTTATTTAGCATTTTGCTTATTGTATTTTGTTACAAAAAATTTGATCCAAACAATCCAAAGAATCACGATTGAACCATAAATAATTGCAGGAAACAGATAATCGTGTGCCATTTTACCATATTCTGCGTGGTATCTAAAAATATAATTTAACAACATAATTCTCGAAATATTCATCACAAAAAGAATTGCTAAACCAGATAAAATAAACAAAAAAGTTTGTTTGAAATTCGTGTAAAAAGCAACGATAAACGCTACGAAAATTATCAGAATAGAAATCGCATTACAACCTTCATTTACAATAGACGCCACTTGTCCGTCCATTACCAAACGCATCCAAGGCTGATTTTCTGCAATATTAGAAAAAGTAAAAAAACCACATTTGTTCAAACCAAAAGCTGTTACATCAGATGTTAATTTTGTAAATGGATCAGGGGTATTGTGCGGTAAATATTGATCCAAATACAATTTATAAGCTAAACTTAAAATAATGTAAGTTCCTAAAAAACGTGCAAGGAATAACAATAAAGGTTTAAATTCTTTCATTTGGTTAAAAAATCTTGAACAAATATAAATGAAAAACGTCAACTTTTGATTAAGTTATGATTAATCAATAAATTTGCTTTTTTAGAAGTAACAAAATGCAAGATTTACATAAACGCGTGGATGTCATAATTGATAGCGCAATTTCTACGGAAGATAGATTACAAAAGATTTGTCAATTGTTGAGTGACGAAGTTGAATACTATAATTGGGTGGGATTTTATTTCAAGAATGGAGATAAAAATGAACTAAAACTTGGACCTTATGTTGGTGCAGCTACCGATCATACAATAATTCCTTATGGTAAAGGAATTTGTGGGCAAGTGGCAGAATCTAACGAAACTTTTGTTGTGCCAGACGTTTATGCACAAGATAATTATTTGGCTTGTTCAATTGAAACGAAAGCTGAAATTGTTGTTCCAATTTTCAAAAATGGAGAAAATATTGGTCAAATTGATATCGATTCGCATAAAATTAATCCGTTTACAGAAGACGATACAAAGTTGTTAGATTACGTTTGTCAGCGAGTTTCAGAAATTATTTAAGCAATGATTGATTTAATTTTAAAATATTTTCCTGATTTAACGGAAAAACAAATCGAACAATTTTCGAAAGTTGGTGATTTGTACAAAGAATGGAACGATCAAATCAATGTTGTTTCTCGAAAAGATATTGATGAAATTTATACGAACCATATTTTACATTCTTTAGCGATTGCAAAAGTGATGGAATTTGCAGATGGTTCTTCTGTTCTGGATGTAGGAACTGGAGGTGGTTTACCAGGAATTCCGTTGGCAATTTTGTTTCCGAATGTTCAGTTTCATTTGGTAGATTCTATCGGAAAAAAAATCAAGGTTGTAAAAGGTGTGGCTGACGGTTTAGGTTTGACGAACGTAAAAGCAGAACAAAAACGTGCCGAAGAATTAACAGATAAATACGATTTTGTGGTTTCTCGTGCGGTGACAGCAATGCCAAGATTCGCAGAATGGATTCGAGGAAAATTTAAAAAAGAAGCGATTAATCCTTTTCCTAATGGCTTATTATATCTAAAAGGAGGTGATTTGACAGAAGAATTAGCAGGTTTTCCAAATGCTGTTTTGTTTGATATTCAAAACTTTTTTGACGAAGATTTCTTCGAAACGAAGAAAGTCGTTTATTTAGAAAAGAAAGATATTTAATTTATAGAAATTATATACTTGAAAACCGAAATCAATTTGATTTCGGTTTTTTATTTTAACAATAATCTTGTTTAAACTTTCAAATAGTGATTTTTAATTATTCAGCTATTTTTCTTTTTTTTAAGGTTTAAAAATAATGGTATTTAAAGCTTTGACGTTAATAAAATTGAATAAGCGTAGGTTATAAATGATTTAATGAACGTATGTGAATTTTTAAATCATTATCGAAGTGTTGATAATTTTTAGTCAAAGATTTATAACCTTGATTTTTTTGTTTCGTTTTTTTATCAAGAAAAAAATGAAAATAAAAAGAGATTAAAGAGTTATATCACGTTTTGCTTAGTAAAAAAGTTTAAACACAATAATTATTGAATTAATCCAAAAATTAAATTTTAAAACGTTATTTTATCCAATACTTTAAGTTCTTTTTAAGAGGTTTTCTCGTCAAAATTCACTATATTTGTTTGTTTTAAAAAGTTAGAGACATATTATGAGTAATAACACATATACGGCGGATAATATCCAAGCGTTAGAAGGAATGGAGCACGTACGTCTTCGTCCATCGATGTACATTGGAGACGTCGGAGTTAGAGGATTACACCACTTAGTTTACGAGGTTGTTGATAACTCTATTGATGAAGCTTTAGCAGGATACTGTGATACAATCAAGGTAACAATTTTAGAAGGAAACTCGATTCGTGTCGAAGATAACGGACGTGGTATTCCTGTCGACTTACATAAAAAAGAAGGAAAATCTGCATTAGAAGTTGTAATGACGAAAATTGGTGCAGGTGGTAAGTTTGATAAAGATACGTACAAAGTTTCTGGAGGTTTGCACGGTGTTGGAGTTTCGTGTGTTAATGCACTTTCTAACCATTTATCGGCAGAAGTTTTCAAGAACGGAAAACAATATATTCAGGAATATTCGAAAGGGAAACCTTTGTACGATGTAAAAGAAGTTGGAACGACTGATAAAAGTGGTACAACAGTAACTTTTACGCCAGATGATACAATTTTCCAAGAAGTACAAACATATAACTATTCTACTTTAGCAAATCGTTTGCGTGAGTTAGCTTTCTTGAACAAAGGAATCAATATTGTATTGGTTGATGAACGCGAAAAAGATGCTGATGGAAATCCTGTAACAGAAACTTTTCATTCTGAAGAAGGATTAAAAGAATTTGTTGAGTTTATCGACGGTAGCCGCGAATCTATTATGGACAAAGTAATCTTCATGGAAGGTGAACGCGATGGAATTCCAGTTGAGGTTGCAATGCGATACAATACATCGTATAACGAAAATGTACATTCGTATGTAAATAACATCAATACACACGAAGGTGGAACACATTTATCTGGTTTCCGTCGTGCATTGACACGTACATTGAAAAAATATGCTGAAGAAAACTTTAATCTTGCAAAAGAAAAAGTTGAAATCGTTGGAGATGACTTCCGTGAAGGATTAACAGCAGTGATTTCGGTAAAAGTAATGGAGCCTCAATTCGAAGGTCAAACGAAAACGAAATTAGGAAACTCTGAGGTTTCTCCTGCGGTTGATAAAATCGTGGCAGAAATGTTAACGAATTTCTTAGAAGAGAATCCAACAGAAGCAAAACAAATTGTTGATAAAGTAATTTTAGCAGCAAAAGCTCGTCAGGCAGCGAAGAAAGCTCGTGAAATGGTACAACGCAAAAATCCTATGGGAGGAAGCGGATTGCCAGGGAAATTAGCGGATTGTTCTTCTCGTAAGCCAGAAGAATCTGAGTTATTCTTAGTCGAGGGAGATTCTGCCGGAGGAACGGCAAAACAAGGTCGTGATCGTCATTTTCAAGCAATTTTACCATTGCGTGGTAAGATTTTGAATGTAGAGAAAGCGATGGCGCACAAAGTTTTGGATAACGAAGAGATTAAAAATATTTATACAGCTTTAGGTGTAACAATCGGAACTGAAGAAGATTCGAAAGCACTTAATATTTCAAAATTACGTTACCACAAGGTTGTAATTATGACCGATGCCGATGTCGACGGTTCTCACATCGCGACATTAATTTTGACATTCTTCTTCCGTTACATGAAAGAATTGATTGAGCAAGGACATATTTACATTGCAACGCCACCTTTATATTTAATCAAAAAAGGAGCGAAAGCAGAATATGCTTGGGATGAAAAAGATCGTGAACGTTTAACTGCAGAATTTTCTACAGATGGTTCTGGTAAAGGAGTTACAATTCAACGATACAAAGGTCTTGGGGAAATGAACGCAGAGCAATTATGGGATACAACTCTTAATCCAGAGCACAGAACGTTGCGTAAAGTAACGATTGACAATGCAACAGAAGCAGATCGCGTGTTCTCTATGTTGATGGGTGATGATGTACCGCCTCGTCGTGAGTTTATCGAGAAAAATGCACACTATGCAAAAATTGATGTTTAATCGATTTGAATAATATAAAGTAATAAATCCAGCTTTTAAGCTGGATTTATTTTTTGTAATTGAATATATAAATCTTGAATGAAGAAGATTTACTCCGAAATAATCAATGTTGTTGGTACATTGGAAATCCAAATACTTTTTGTTTCGATTAAGTTTTTCCAACTTTTCATACTAATCATCATCAAATCCATTTCATCTAAAAACTCTTTATCCAGTTGTTGTTTGTACGAAAGACTAATATGATTTGGAGCAATATTTTCGATACTACGAATAATTTCTTTTACTTCTGAATGACGTTTTGTGTAACCGCTCACGTCTACAATAATAATTTGAGATTCGCTATTCGAGATTAAACGTTGTGCATATTTCAGTAAATCGGCATCTTTATTTCCGAAAAAGGAAGAAAAACTTTTTCAGCTTTTGTGAAATTTTTATCCAAAACAACACCAACAGGAACTGTTGATTTGTTCAATAATTGTTTCGTTCTTTCGTTGAAAATTGAATGATCAAACATGTTTTCTTTTCCAGTAACTTGACCAATCAAAATATCTGGATCGATAATTTTTGTCGTAAATCCTAAAATATTTCCTAATAACGAACCTGAATAAATAGAATTTCTAACACCCATCAACATCAAATCGTAATCACCTTTTTGTGCAATATCAATTGTCTCAAAAACCATATCTGTAGAAACTTTGAACATGGTTGTTACATCTTGATGTAATTCTTCGGAAACCTCAATAATCGGTTCAAAAATTTCTGCTTCTCTATCTTCAAGATTGAAATGTTGCACTTCGCTACTTTTCATCACATGAATTGCGGAAACAAGTGAGTTTTCGTCTTGTTTTTTGATAAAGCTATTAGCTATTCGTAACAATTCAGCACCTTTTTCAGGTGTTTGAAAATCAATTAATATTTTATATTTCTGACTTTGACTAATTTCAGAAAGTTCATTTTCTGTCTTTTGTTTTCGAAAAATCCAATTGATTAAATCTAAAGCTGGACCTGTCATAAAAGTTGTGACCAAAGCCATTATCACCATCATAGCGAAAACTTCTGGTGTTAAGACACCTAAATCATATCCAATGTTTAACACGACTAATTCCATCAAACCTCGTGTATTCATTAAGGCACCAATGGTCAAACTGTCTCTCCAGTTTTGCCCAACAAATTTAGCGGCTACTGCACTTCCAACAAATTTTCCTGTTACAGCTACCAAAATAATCATTCCCGCAGTTTGCCATAAATGTGGACTATCTAATAATCCAATTTGTGTTCTTAAACCTGTAAAAACAAAGAACAGCGGAAGTAATAAAACCAATGAAACATCTTCTATTTTTTCGATGAATAAATTTCTAAATTTCACATTTTCAGGCATAATTGTTCCAGCTAAAAAAGCTCCAAATAATGCATGAATTCCTATGATTTCACTTAAGTATGAAGAAATAATTAAGACCAAGAAAAAGATTCCAATGATAGGTTTTGTAAGCGTTGTTTTGCTCGAATGTACGTCTGCAATTCTCTTTAGGAAAGGACGAACGAAACGAACCATCGCGATAACGTAAACAATTGCTAGTAAAATAACATACAATGAACTGATGAATGAGCCAGCTTTTACAATTGCGATAACCGCGGCTAATAAACACCAAGCCGTGATATCGTCGGCAGCAGCGCAAGTAATTACAATAGAACCTAAACGAGTTTTGCTAATCCCGCGTTCTTGTACAATACGAGCCAGAACGGGAAAGGCTGTAATACTCATCGAAATTCCGATAAAAAGGGCAAATGATAGAAAGTTAATTCCTTCTGGAGCAAATTCCATATAAATTAATCCAGCTAGAGCTAAACCAAGTGTAAATGGAATAATGATACTCGCGTGACTAATAACTATGGCGTCTTGTGCATTTTTCTTTAGCACTTTAAGGTCTAATTCCATTCCGATGACATACATGAATAGAATCAAACCGATTTGACTGATAAATTCTAAGTTTCCTAATGATTCTTTTGGGAAAAGATCTCCGAAAAATTCTGGGAAATGCATTCCAATGAAAGAAGGACCAAGGAAAATACCTGCAATAATTTCTCCAATTACAGTTGG
Organism: Empedobacter sp. UBA3475; assembly: GCF_002378465.1. Classification (NCBI taxonomy): domain Bacteria; kingdom Pseudomonadati; phylum Bacteroidota; class Flavobacteriia; order Flavobacteriales; family Weeksellaceae; genus Empedobacter; species Empedobacter sp. UBA3475. Next base: position 32,221 of record NZ_DFRA01000001.1, read on the forward strand.
TTGTCCAATTTTATTAAATATCCATCCAAAAACTCTTGCGGTAAATATAATGGTCACAATTTGTGCTAATAAAATAGCAAGAGGGTGTCCAATATTATGTGTAATACTGTTGATGAAATCATTGAAGTAATTGCTTCCATTTGCAGCATGAACAACATGTTTCCCAGCTTCCATTTCTTCTGCTTTAATCACAATAAAATACATCATGATTGAACAAAGTAGAATGGTTATTATATAAAAAATAGAATTTCTTGTCGATTTTTTCATGGCGTTAATTTTTAACAAAAGTCAGAAATTAATTTACAGAAAAATATCAATATTTTTTAAACTTGAGTAAAATGTAATGAAATGGATTTTTTTTGTAATCAAATTGAAATTTGAGCAATAAAATTAGCTTTGTAAACTTCACTTAACACCAAATTAATTTCTTTATTTTCTTTTGATAAAACATCTAAAGTAACATTGTCTGAGTGAAAATATTTAATATGATGCAAGCTAATTATTTCTCGTTTATTGATGCGGACAAAATCTTTTTCGGGTAACATTTCTGATAATGCATCGAGTGTGATATTTTTCAAAATTAAGAACGATAAATCTTGATAATAAACCACTTTATCACGGCTGTCAACACTAGAAGTTGTAATGTACAAAATTTGATTAAACTGCAACAAAATTTTTCCTTTGTCTGAATTTAATTGTACAAAATTATTTGGTGTCGAAAAATTATTTTGTAAACGTTTTTTTACTTTGTCAACAGCTTGTTGTAAACGTTCTTTTTTAATTGGTTTTTGAATATAATCTGTCGCGTCTAAATCAAAAGCATCAACAGCATATTCCTTATAAGCAGTGGAAAAAATAAACGGTTTTTCTTTTAATAAATTAGCGATCTGTAAACCATTAATTTTAGGCATTTCAATATCTAAAATACAAAAGTCAAAATCGATATTTTCGATTTCGTTAATGAATAATTCAGGATCAACATAAGCTTTCACAACTTCTATGTCTTCCATTTGTTCACACAACATTTTCAGGTACTTTAATCCAAGAATTTCGTCGTCAATTAGTATGCATTTTAGTGTAAAACTCATGTAGATTTATTTTTAAGTTGGCTACAAAAATATCCTGTTCAATAGTTTTAGAAAGTGAAAAATCGTCGTCGTAAACCATTTTCAAGCGGTGTTCTAATGATTGACTTCCATGTCCGCCAGTTTCTTTTTTCAAACTATTTTTTGGAGAAATTTTATTCATTACTTGAATTTGAAATGATTTATTATTCAGTTCAAGTATAATTTTTATAAATGAATTGGCTTGTTGAAAATCGGTATGTTTGAAAGCATTTTCAATAAAATCAATACTTAATAAAGGTAAAATAATTTTTTCTTGATAGTAAGGTGAAGTTTCATCAATTTTCGTTTTAACTTGAAAATCAAACAAAGGCGAAACTTTTACTTTATTAATTTCAATAAAGTTTTTAGTGAAATCTATTTCATCTTTTATCGTCACAAAATTGTCTTTGCTTTCGTACAAAATATAATCCAATACATTAGCTAATTTATCAATCGTATAATAGGTTTGGTACGCATTGGATTGAATCGAATTGAGAATATTTTGAACAAATGTGGATTCAATTTTGCTTCGTATGACTCCAATTTTAACTCATCAACTTTTGTAGATAAATTGTCTAAACGTTGCGTTTGCTCATGACTTATTTTTTTCTCAGATTTTAATGAATGGATTAAATATGTAATCATAATGATTAGAAAAATAATCAATGCAATAATGAGATAAAGTAATATTGTAGGAAGTTGAATCATGCGAAAAATTCTAACTCAAAGATAAAATAATTTATGAACAAAAAAATCCAGAAAGTAGAACCTTCTGGATTTTTAGAAATATTGTGAAAGAAATTATTAAGCGTAATATTTTGCTTTTAATTCTTTTACTTTTGGATCATCTAAGAATTCATCATACGTCATATAACGATCGATGATTCCATTTGGAGTTAACTCGATAATACGGTTACAAGTTGTTTGAATCAATTCGTGGTCATGAGAACCCATTAAAATTGTTCCTTTGAAATTAACCAAAGAGTTATTTAATGCTGTAATCGATTCTAAGTCTAAGTGACCTGTTGGTTCGTCTAACAATAATACGTTTGCGCGTAATAACATCATACGAGAGAACATACAACGCATTTTTTCACCTCCTGATAAAACAGAAGATTTTTTAAGTGCTTCGTCTCCTGAGAATAACATTTTTCCTAAGAAACCACGCATAAATTCTTCGTGACGCTCATCGTCTGATTCTGTATACTGACGTAACCAATCAACCAAGTTGATATCTTCTTTGAAGAAATCTGTATTATCTAAAGGTAAATACGCTTGCGTTGTTGTAATTCCCCAAGTAAAATCTCCAGAATCTGGCTGAGCTTTTCCTGAAAGAATCTCAAAAAATTGAGAAACCGCTTTCGAGTTGCGAGAGAAAATACCAATTTTATCACCTTTTTTCAAGTTGATGTTCGCATCTTTAAATAAAACTTCTCCATCTACAGAAGCAGATAAATTGTTTACTTCTAAGATTTGATCACCAGCCTCACGCGATTGTTCCCAGATAAGTGCTGGATATCGACGAGAAGAAGGTTTGATATCTTCGATATTTAATTTCTCGATCATTTTTTTACGAGAAGTCGTTTGTTTTGCTTTAGCAACGTTAGAAGAGAAACGAGCAATGAAATCTTGTAATTCCTTTTTCTTTTCCTCTGCTTTTTTGTTTTGTTGTGCACGTTGTTTTGCAGCTAACTGAGAAGATTCGTACCAGAACGTGTAGTTACCAGAATATAGGTTTAATTTAGAGAAATCTAAATCACAAATATGCGTACAAACCGCGTCTAAGAAGTGACGGTCGTGCGATACAACGATTACAGTATTCTCGAAATTACCTAAGAAATCCTCTAACCATTGAATTGTATTAACGTCCAATTCGTTGGTAGGCTCATCTAAGATTAACACGTCAGGATTTCCAAATAAAGCTTGCGCAATCAAAATACGAACTTTTGCTTTATTATCTAAATCTCCCATTAACGTATAATGCATATCCGAATCGATTCCTACATTAGATAATAATGTAGCAGCATCAGATTCTGCATTCCATCCGTTCATTTCTTCATAAACGACACCTAATTCTCCTGCTTTGATACCATCTTCTTCAGAAAAATCTGGTTTAGCATATAAAGCATCCATACGTTCTTTAATATCGTATAATACTTTATTTCCACGTAAAACAGTATCCAATACTGTATATTCGTCATATTTGAAATGATTCTGTTCTAAGACAGACATACGTTTTCCTTTTTCAAGACTAACTTGTCCTGAAGTTGGATCGATTTCACCTGATAATATTTTTAAGAAAGTAGATTTTCCTGCTCCATTAGCACCAATTATCCCGTAACAGTTGCCATTTGTAAATTTTATATTAACTTCGTCGAAAAGTACACGCTTGCCGAATTGAAGCGATAAATTAGAAACATTTAACATAATTTTTGGTATGATGTTTGTTTGACCTTCCGGCAAAGTTACAAATTTTAATTGGAATAAAATAAAGTGCAGAAAGAAGTTACGATTAAGAATAAACGTGCAAGGTTTGAGTATGAATTATTAGATTCTTACGAAGCCGGCATCCAATTATTTGGGACTGAAATAAAATCTATCCGAATGGGAAAAGCTTCGATTACCGAAAGTTTTTGTCAAATGAAGGATGGAGAACTCTATATTGTTAATATGTTTATTGATGAATATGATTGGGGAACATACTTTAATCATAAAACGAGACGAGACAGAAAACTTTTATTACAAAAATCTGAGTTGCGAAAATTAGAACGCAAAACGAAAGAGACTGGATTGACGATTGTAGCAACCACGCTGTTTATAAACAATAAAGGGTTGGCAAAATTGAAGATATATTTGGCAAAAGGGAAGAAACTTTTTGACAAAAGAAACACAATAAAAGGAAAAGATTTGAAAAGAGATTTGGATAGAATGATAAAGAATTCTTAAATTTGTCTTATAATTGTATAAAAATTAAGTAAAATTTAATATATTTAAAACGCTAAATATTTGATAATGAAAAAGTTTAATCTATTATTATCTGCAGTAGTATTATTCCTAGCGGGTAATTCTTTTGTAGATGCTCAGAATTCTAAGAATCCTTGGGCAATTACAGTTGGTGCTCACGCAGTTGATCACAACTCGATCACTGGACCATTCAACCAGTATTTCAAAACAGATAATTGGGATATCGTTCCTCCTTTATCTAAATTATCTATCATCCGTAACTTAAACAGATCTTTTGACGTTGATTTAACTGCTTCTGTAGGTGAAGTTGATAACAACAGATTAGCTATTAAAGATGAATTATTCATCAACGCTGGTTTAGGTTTACGTTATAAGTTAGCTAATGGTTATATCTTAAAAGAAGATTCTTGGTTTGATCCATATATCCGTGTAGGAGCTGGTTACCACAGATACGATTACACAGGATTACAATTTCCATTGACAGCTTACTACGGTAACGAAAATGGAGGTACATACCAAATTACTGAAGCAGAAGATTTAGAGAAAAATCACTTTGTAGCTTCTTTAGGAGGTGGTATTAACTTTTGGTTTACTAAGAACTTCGGTTTAAATGTTGCTTCTGATTACAACTGGTTACCAGCTTACGGAGGAAACAATTATTTCGATTTCTTCCAACACACAGTAGGTGTTACTTTTCGTTTCGGAAAACAAGATAGAGATAATGATGGTATTCCTGATGACGAAGATGCATGTCCAGATACTCCAGGTATCGCTACAGGAGATCCTGCTACAAACGGATGTCCAGATACAGATGGAGACGGAATCTTTGATAAAGATGATGCTTGTCCAAACGAACCAGGTTTAGCTGAATTCCAAGGTTGTCCAGATACAGATGGTGACGGAGTTCCAGATAAAGATGATGCTTGTCCAGAAGTTGCTGGTCCAGTAGAAAATAACGGATGTCCTTGGCCAGATACAGATGGTGATGGAATCTTAGATAAAGATGATGCTTGTCCAAACGAACCAGGTTTAGCTGAATTCCAAGGTTGTCCTGATACAGACGGAGATGGTATTCCTGATAAAGATGATGCTTGTCCAACAGAAAAAGGACCAAAAGAAAATAACGGATGTCCATGGACAGAAGTTCACGTAGCAAAACGTTTATCTAACATCTTATTCGAGTACAACTCTGATAAAATTGTTCCTTCTTCTTACGAAGACGTACGTGTAGCAGCTCAAATTTTAAATTCTGATGATTTAAAAGCGAAAAACTTCTACATTGACGGACATGCTGATCAAAGAGGTAAAGATGCTTACAACAAAACATTATCTTTAAAACGTGCTCAAGCGTTAGTTAATATTTTAGCTGAAAGAGGTGGAGTTGATAAAGCTCGTTTAACTCCTCGTGGATTAGGAAAATCTCAATTATTATGTACTGAAAACACTGAAGAGTGTTACCAAAAAAACAGACGTGTTGAGGTATTACCAAAAACAGCGGTAGTTACAGAAACTAAAGTTGTAAAACCAGCTACAAAAAAGAAAAAATAATTCTTGAATAGCTTACAATAGAAATAGCCACCTCATTGAGGTGGCTATTTTATTTTTATGAAATTAGGATTAAAATTATTTCTTTCTAAAAACCAATATAATGATGCAACCAGCTGTAAAAATAGATAACAAATAGCCAATCCAAGAAAGTAACGGCATATCCAAAACTATGGGACGAACAGTCGTATTCGCAAGCATACTTGCTCCAATTCCAAAAGCTAAAGTAAGAATAGCTAAAACAAGTTTATTGATACTATCTTTTATTAATTTCTGAATATTATCTATTTGGTCAATCTTGAAGTTTAAAGCCAATTTATCATTGTTTACTTTTTCAATTAATTTTAAGGTGTCTTCTGGTAAATCGTTGATTAAATCTTGAATATCTTTGAAATTATCAATTGCTTTTTTACTCAAATATTTTGGATGAAATTTTTGTCGAGCCAATTTTACCGCATACGGACGCATTGAACGTTGTACATTAAGATCAGCATGTAATTGTTGTCCAATTCCTTCTATAAGTGCAATTCCGCGTAGTAAAATGTAAACATATTCGGGTAATAAAACATGATTTCGTTGCAGAATATGATTGAATTTTTTGATGATGATTTGAACTTCTATCGTATCAACAGTATTGTATTCTAAATAATCGAAAATATCTGCAATATCACGTTCTAATTGTTTTTCGTTTTCGATATAATGTTTAATTGCCATTTTTTTGAGTGAACGAACAATTCGTTTCGGATTTTTTAATCCAAAATCAATCACTACATTTTCTAAAGCTTCTTTTTCGTTGATGGCTAAAATTCCCATCGAACCAAAATCTATAAAAGCTAAACGTCCATCTTTTAAAATAAAAATATTTCCGGGATGTGGATCAGCATGAAAAAATCCATCATCAAGTAATTGTTTCAAATAAATATCAAAACCTTTCTGTACGATTTTTTTCGGGTCAACTCCTAAAGCTTCTAACTGTTCAACATCATTTACCTTGAAACCTTCTATGAATTCCATGCAAAGAAAATTGTTGTTCGAATAATCTTCGTACGTTTTTGGCACATAAACATCTTTACTATTCTCGAAGTTTTTCCTGAATCGTTCAATATTTTGAAATTCATTAGTTAATGAAAGTTCTTTCAGAATTGAATTTTCAAATGATTTTTCGATTTCAGAAATGAATAATTTTTGAAGTTTCTCATATTTTTTTTCCAAAAAATGAACAATATCTCGAATCAGGGCTAAATCAGATTCAATTATTTTCTGAATATTAGATCGTTTTACTTTGAAAACAACTTTTTCACCATTTAATAAAGTTGCGCGATAAACTTGCGAAATACTTGCTGCAGCAAAAGGTTGTTCTTCTATAAAAAGAAAATGTTCGTCAGGTTCTATTCCAAATTCGTCTCTAATTTTTTGTTTGATGTCAATTTCTTCTGGCGGAACATTATCTTGTAATTTTTTTAGTTCTTCAACCAAAGATTCGGGAACCAAATCTTTTCGATTACTCAATAATTGTCCAAATTTTATATAGGTCGGACCAAGTTCTTCCAAAGCCATTCGGAAACGTTGATTGAATGATTGGTTGAAAAATTCGTTGTTTTGGTCAGAATGAAATAAATCGTTTCCGCGAGAAAGAATTTCTTCAAAACCATATTTAGAAACGACTTTTACGATTTTAGAAAATCGTTTTATTTTCTTTAGACTATCCATAAAGTTGAGATTCGATTACAAGTTACGAATAAACAAGTGTGTAATTTCTTTATAAAATCTTAAATTTCTTTGAGTTGAATCTAAAATTATTCCAAATATTAAAATATAATTGTTTATCTTTGCACTCGCTAAAATGGTTTAGGAATCAAGCGATTAATTATTAAGTTAAACATCTCTCGGTCATTTATTTGCATTTGAAGATTCCGAAATAAAATAGATTGAGATACAAATTTTTAGAATTATGTCTAAAGAAACAAAACAAGAGGAGGTACAAGAAGTTGTATTAAACACTCCAGTATTAGATGCGTCTGCTAATGCAAACGTAGCGCCAGAATCATTTGATTGGGAATCTTTCGAATCAGGATTAAACGAAGAAGATCGTAAAGAAAAAGCTGAATTAGAGCAAATGTACGATACAACTTTAGAAGACTTACATGAGAATGAAGTATTCAAAGGACAAGTTGTACGTATTACAGATAAAGAAGCTATCGTAGATATCAACTTCAAATCAGAAGGTGTTATTTCATTAAACGAATTCCGTTACAACTCAGACTTGAAAGTTGGGGATATTGTTGAAGTAATGGTTGATCAACGTGAAGATAAAAATGGTCAATTAATTTTATCTCACAAAAAAGCTCGTACATTAAATGCATGGGATGCTGTTAATAAAGCACACGATTCTCAAGAAATCGTTAACGGTTACATCAAAGCTCGTACTAAAGGTGGTATGATCGTTGACGTATTCGGAATTGAAGCTTTCTTACCAGGTTCTCAAATCGATGTTAAACCAATCCGTGATTACGAACAATTCGTAGGAAAAACTATGGAGTTCAAAGTTGTTAAAATCAACCCAGAATTCAAAAACGTAGTAGTTTCTCACAAAGCGTTAATCGAGGCTGATATCGAAGTTCAGAAAAAAGAAATCGTTGCTCAATTAGAGAAAGGACAAGTATTAGAAGGTGAAGTTAAAAACATCACATCTTACGGTGTATTCGTAGACTTAGGAGGTGTTGACGGTTTAATCCACATTACTGACTTATCTTGGTCTCGTATCAATCACCCATCTGAAATCTTAGAAGATGGACAAAAAATCAACGTTGTAATCTTAGATTTCGACGAAGATAAATCTCGTATCCAATTAGGTATTAAGCAATTAGAAGCTCATCCATGGGATGCTTTAGATGCTGATATCAAAGTTGGTGATAAAGTTAAAGGAAAAGTAGTTGTTTTAGCTGACTACGGTGCATTCGTTGAGGTTGCTCCAGGTGTAGAAGGTTTAATCCACGTTTCTGAAATGTCATGGTCTACTCACTTACGTTCTGCTCAAGATTTCGTAAAAGTAGGTGATGAGGTTGAAGCAGTAGTTTTAACTTTAGATAGAGAAGAAAGAAAAATGTCTTTAGGTATCAAACAATTAACTCCAGATCCTTGGACAGATATTACAACTAAATACCCAGTAGGTTCTACTCACAAAGGTAAAGTTCGTAACTTCACTAACTTCGGTGTATTCGTAGAATTAGAAGAAGGTGTTGACGGATTAATCTACATCTCTGACTTATCTTGGACTAAGAAAATCAAACACCCATCAGAATTCTGTGCAGTTGATGATATCTTAGACGTAGTAGTTTTAGAATTAGACGTAGAAGCTCGTCGTTTATCTTTAGGTCACAAACAATTAACTGAAAATCCATGGGATCAGTACGAAGCTAAATATGCAGTAGGTACAGTTCACACAGGAGTTGCAGTTGATGTATTTGACAAAGGTGCTACAGTTCAATTTGAAGATGCTGACGTTGAAGCTTTCGCTCCAGCTCGTACATTAGAGAAAGAAGACGGATCTCGTATCAAAAAAGGTGAAGAAACATCTTTCAAAGTTATCGAGTTTAACAAAGAATTCCGTCGTGTAGTAGTTTCTCACACAGCAACTTTCCGTGAGGAAGAAGTTAAAGCTGAGAGATCATCTAACAACAATAACAACAACAACAATTCATCTAACACGATCGAAACTTCTACATTAGGAGATATTGATTCATTAGCTGCATTGAAAAAGAAAATGGAAGAAGGAGGAAACTAATTCTCTAACCGAAATTTTTAAATAACATAAGCTGTCCAGTAATGGGCAGCTTTTTTTATGAATAATGATTAAATATATTTAGTATAAAAATGAATTTAATTTATGGTTTAAAATCATATCAAGAATAACGTACAATTTTTGATGTATTTTTTGAATATTATTCAAAATAGTCTTAATTTTGCAGTCGAAATGGAAAAGATAGAATTTAATTTAGATGCTACTGATTTGAAAATCATGCGATTAATGCAAGATAATGCACGTATTAACAATGCAGATATCGCAAGAGAATTGAGAATGGCACCTTCTGGAATATTAGAACGTGTGAAAAAGCTTGAAAATAAACAAGTTATTTTGGCTTATCACGCAAAAATAAATCCAGTGGCAGTTGGACAAAAATTACTTTCGTATATGTTTATCAAAACCGTAGATATTATCGGTGATGAAACAGTAGGAAGACAACTTGCCGAAATTCCAGAAGTTTTAGAGGTTCATGATATTGCTGGAGAAGATGGTTATCTAATCAAAGTGAGAACTTCTGATAACGAAGGTTTGGTGGAATTGATGCGCAAACATTTGAGTAAAATTGGCGGAATCACTTCTACGCGTACAACTATAGTTTTACAAACAATAAAAGAAGAACAAAATATCGTTATACCAACGATTTAAAAAATAGAGATTGAATGAAAGGGAATCAACCAAGTAAGTGGCTGATTATTGCAGCATATTTCGTGGTTTATGTAGTTTGGGGATCAACTTATTTTTTTATAGATAAGGCTTTGCATGGTTTTAGTCCGTTTATTTTGGGTTCGTTTCGCTTTATTGCGGCGAGCACAATGTTGATGGGATATTGTAAGTTGAAAGGTTACAAGCTGTGGGATAAACAAATTGTGAAACAATGTATGTTTACAGGTTTTATGTTGTTGTTTATTGATATGGCTGGGATTATTTGGTCCGAACAATTTTTACCAAGTGGAATTGTTGCAATTATGGCAGCATCGGCAGCAATTTGGTTTATTGTCTTAGATAAACCGAAATGGAAACAAAATTTTTCAAGTATTCCTACGATTTTAGGTGTTTTGTTAGGTTTTGTTGGAGTTCTGATGTTATTCTATGAACAAACAACCACTGTGCACGCAGATGCAGATCAGCAGTTCTTAAATATGATTGGGTTGATTGTTCTGATCTTTTGTTCGATTGCTTGGACGTTAGGTTCTTTGTATTCAAAATATGTAACAGAAAAGCAGAAAAAAGAAGTTACAAAGCCAAAAGAAGATTTGAACATCATGGTCAAAACGGCTTGGCAAATGATTACTGCTGGTGTTTTGTTTAATACAGTTGCAATCTTCAATGGAGAATATGCTAATTTCAATTTTGCGAATGTTGCGATAGAAGATTGGTTGGCAATGGCTTATTTAACAACTTTTGGCTCTATTCTTGCTTTTGGTTCTTACGTTTGGTTGTTGCAATATCGACCAGCTGTGGAAGTTTCTACTTATGCGTATGTAAACCCTATTGTAGCCGTTGCATTGAGTTATTTTTTTACAGATGATGTCGTAACTCATTTGCAAATTTACGGTTTGGCAGTAATTTTGTTCAGTGTTTTATTAATGAACTGGAATCTTTATAAAAACACGAAATTAGTTCAAAAAATTCTGCATTTTGTTTCTCGTAAACATTATGCGCATTAAATATTATGATGATTATTAATAAGAAAGCTTCTCGATTTCGAGAAGCTTTTTTTGTATTATTGAGTTTTAAAATTAATAATTAATTCATTGTTGTCTAATTTTAATGGGTAGCCATCTTCTGATTTGAAACCATTTGAAATTACAAATTCATATTCTTTAGTTGGAGTTAATTCCATAGTTATTACGAATGTAGTGTTATCATTAGAGAAATTGATTTTTGTAAACTTAGGACTATACTCTTTTCCTTTTTTTGAGAATCTTATTGAATATTCTTTTGGATTCATTGGTTTAGAAAATATAATTTTAAATTCTTTGATAGATGAATCTATATTTGTTGAACCATTTTCGAAAGGCTCAATTTTTATGATATAAGGTTGTTTTTTTTCGTATTCTTTTATTAATTGATCTTTATCAAAACCTTCTTCGTAAAAACCAGATTTTCTTAGAAAATTTTCAACTTCTTTTTCATCTTGATAATTCAGTTCAATAATATCTTTTATCGCTTGTTTTTTATTTTTAGCTTGATTGTAATATGATTTACATATTTCATATCCAATAAAATATCCCAGATCAGCAGCTTCACCCTTTTGTCCTCCATTGTATAACCAATTTGAAAAATCATCTATAAACATCTCTTCTTTAAATTGTTTTTTCAAATCATCGAAGTGCTGTTTTCCATAAAAAATATATTGTTTTTCAATTGGTTCTCCTAAAACAAGCTCTGTAATAAAATCGCACGAACCTTCTTTTAGGGTATGGTGTAATAATGAGTTGTTTTCATTTGGTTTTTGTTGTGTGTGTACATATTCATGAATATTTAGTGAAATAATATTATCAAGTGATTGCTTCGCAAAAACATTTTTTAGCCAATCATTTTCAAATTCTGAAACATCTGTTTTTGGAATTCCTGTAGCGATTTCAGAACCAACTAAAACCATATTTTCATATAAAGTTCCACCTGAACGCAAGCCACCAATTGTAAAATACATTTCTCCTTCTTTTAGCTCAGGATATAGTTTTTTTAGTTTTTTTACAGCTTTAGTTAATTCTTTTGTTTTATTTTTTATGGTAAGTGTATTAGGTCTAATAGAATTCCAAAACTTAGGATAATTATCAATAAGTTTAATATAAAGAGTATCATTATAATCTCTTACTTTCATAAAGGATTTTAAACCTTTTGTCCCTTTATCAATGTATAAAGTATTAATGAATTTTATTTTTTGTGAATAATTATTTGTAGTTTGAATACTATCAAAAGCTATCCAGAAATTATCTATATCAGAAGTGTAAATTTTATTAGCTATTGAATTTTGTCCAAATGAAATACTCGTAAGAATAAAAAATATTAAAGCTAAAGTTTTATTTTGCATATTGTGTTTTTATATGAGATGTCAATTTAATCAAAAAGTTACAAAATGATTCAAAAAAAAAAGCAGCTCTTCTCAGAACTGCTTTTGTATATTGTGATGAATTATTTCTTACAATTTAGTACATTTTACAATTTCCAAACCGTATTGCGTCGTATGTGGTTCTTCTAAAGTGCGTGTAATCAAATTCATTTTTTGGATGCCTAAATCTTTGATGATTTGAGAGCCAATTCCGTGATCTTTTTCATCGGCTGGTAAAACACCTGATTTAGATTTTCCTTCAGAAAAACTTTTGAAAATCTCTAATTTTTGTTCAATCAACTCAGAACTTTGAATGTTATTAATAAAAATTACAACACCTTTTTCTTCTTCATTGATGATGTTCATTGTTTTTTCTAACAATGGTGTTTCGCCGTTTTGTAAAGCGCTAAACAAATCATAGTAGCTATTTGTCGATTTTACACGAACTGGAACTACATCATCTTTTGTCCATTTTCCTTTTTTCAAAGCGAAGTGAACTTGATTATTTGTTGTTTGTTGATAAGCGATTAATTCATATTCTCCGAATCTTGTTTTTGCAGGAAATTGCTCGATACGTTTTACCAAGGATTCATTTTCTAATCGGTAAGCAATCAAATCTTCAATCGAAACAATTTTAAGATCAAATTTCTTTGCAATCTCTAACAATTCTGGCAAGCGAGCCATTTCTCCATCTTCTTTCAAGATTTCGACAATACATCCAGCAGGATAATATCCTGCCATGCGTGCCAAATCAACAGCAGCTTCTGTATGTCCCATTCGAACCAAAACTCCACCATCTTTTGCAATTAATGGGAAAATATGTCCTGGTTTTCCTAAATCATCTGGATTTGTATTTTCGTCAATTAAAGCTTGAATAGTTTTAGAACGATCAGAAGCCGAAATTCCTGTCGTACATCCGTGACCTTGTAGATCCACAGAAACCGTAAAATTAGTTTCGTAAATTGCAGTATTGTGCCCAACCATAAGGTCCAAACCTAATGCTTTACATCTTTGTTGTGTAAGTGGTGTACAAACTAATCCGCGTCCGTGCGTAACCATAAAGTTAATAACTTCTGGCGTTGCAAATTCGGCGATACATAGGAAATCTCCTTCATTTTCACGATCTTCATCGTCAACTACAATGATAACTTTTCCTTGTTTTAAATCTTCTAAAGCTTCTTCAATTGTGTTTAATTGAGATGATCTATTTTCCATTGTTTTATGTTATTGATAACGAGAATGCTCCTCGTTTTTGTTTGTTTTCTTAAACTTATTAAAGTATTTTACAATTGGATCAACGTAAATACTGATATCAAATAATCCAGAATCTTGATTGGCTTTGTAACTAAACAAAATAGAGAACGGAAGCGCAATAATATTAGCTGCCCAAGCGGCAAAAGTTGGATCTAATTTTCCGTTTTTCGCCATATTTTCTGCCGAGAAATTAAGAATGAAATAAATAACGAAAATGATAATTGAGATGACAACTGGCATTCCAATTCCTCCTTTTTTTACGATTGCACCTAATGATGATCCAATCAAAAAGAAAATAATACATGTTACTGCATACGAGAAATTTCGTTGGTAATGAATATTTACTTTTGAATATAACTTTTCTCTGTTTACAATTTCTTGTTCAGAAAACGTCATATTTTCTTGATCACGATTTACCATTTGTATAGCTTGATTAAGCACTTGATCTTGTTCTTGACGATTTCGCTCTTTCAAGTCAAAAATCATATTTGTTTTTACCGTATCAATATCTTTTATTTTGATTGAATAGAAATAGTTTTGATTAAACATATTCGTTTTCAAATCTTTGTAATACTTCTTATAATCTGTGTTTAATGAATCGATAAGATGTCTTAAACCTTTTCCGTCCAAATATTTATAAGAGTTTCCTGGGTCTTCGTCTTTACCAGAATTTAAAATATCCGAAATGTCAATATAATAGTTTAATGTATCAAATTTAGTATATTGATTTTCTTGACGTTTGCGTTGATCAAAGTTTTTATTTTTGATATTATCGGTATAAGCAATTCCATCAAAAAGTTCCATTTTTAGATAATGATTATCGTTTTTGTCTGGCGCAAGATTTCCTCTTTTAGAAATAATTGTCATCGTATTTTCACCAAACGGTGCATTTTGATGAACAAAAACATCTTCTAATTTTTCTGAATTTTCACCCGAAACTTTATTTATTTTCATTTGAAATCCTGGAACGGTTTCGATAAAAACGCCTTCTTTCATACTTACCGTTGGTTTGGTTTGTAAGATATTGAAGTACATTGTTCGCGCTTTTTGTTGGGAATAAGGCATTACTTTGTCCCCGAAAAAATACAATCCGACAGACATTAAAGCAACTAACGTAAACAATGGTGCAAGGATTCTGGTAAGTGAAATTCCAGACGCTTTCATTGCAGCTAATTCGTATCGTTCTCCAAAACCTCCCATGGTCATGATAGACCCCAAAAGGATTGTAAGCGGTAATACAAGCTGAATAACGTTAATTCCTAACCAAAAAAGTAATTCGGTAATAGTGTACCATTCTAAACCTTTTCCAACAAATTTTTCCATTTGTTGCCATGCAAATTGCACGATAAAGATGAAAAATAGAACACTAAATATGAAAAAAAATGGACCTAAAAAGGTCTTGATTATATACCAGTCAAGTTTTTTTAACATTGATTATAATTGAGTAATCATATAGCCTTGCGACTTATATTTCTTTTGGTCAAAGTTAAAGTAACTTTTGTGAATAAGTAAATTTTGAACGTAATCTTTTACAATGATTGATGTTGTATCACCATTTTTACCATATTCCTTGTAATCGTAGATTTCATTATTCGCTGTATTGACTCCTAAAACCGAATATTTGATTGTTGAAGTTTTAGTTGGAGTTAATTTTATATACTGAATTGTTTTTCCTCCAACCGTTTTTTTATCTGTTAAAGCGTAGGTGAAATTAGTACGATACGTGTTCAAAACTTTAGTTGGTGTTAAGAAATCATCTGTGTTAGATGCATCAGAAATAGTTACTTCTTTGTCATCTTTTGCAATTGTATATAATTTTGTTCCTGTAAAAATTTGGTTGATATCGCCTACATTCAAGTTAAATTTTTGCTTCATTGCAAAAACTTCTCCCGAACGACTTGTTGATTTTCCATTTGCATTATGGCTAAAATCAAATTTGATGTAATACGAGTTTGCGTTGGTATATTTAGCGTAAACTTTGTCTAAGATTTGTTTTGCTGATTGAGCGTTTAATGTTCCAACCCCTACTAATAAGAGTATGAAAGAATAGATTATCTTTTTCATACAATTTAATTTTCTATCTGTTTTTAATAAATTTTAGTTCAAATTATTCAACAACTGTTCCAAACTCATGTCATCTTGTATCAATACCTGTCTTGCTTTACTTCCTTCGAAAGGACCAACAATTCCAGCAGCTTCCAATTGATCAATTAATCGTCCGGCGCGATTATATCCTAATTTTAATTTTCGTTGTAATAAAGACGCGGAACCTTGTTGATTCATTACAATTAATCGTGCAGCATCTTCAAAAAGTACATCACGATCAGATAAATCAATATCTAAATTAGATCCACCTTCTTCACCAACATATTCTGGTAAATGCATTGCATCTGGATAACCACGTTGTTCACCAATAAATTCGGTGATTTTATCGACTTCTGGTGTATCAACAAACGCACATTGTAAGCGAATTAATTCGTTTCCAGTGGTGTACAACATATCACCTTTACCAATTAATTGATCGGCTCCTTGCGAATCTAAAATCGTTCTCGAATCGATTTTTGACGTTACACGGAAAGCGACACGTCCTGGGAAATTGGCTTTAATTGTTCCTGTAATCACATTTACAGACGGACGTTGAGTTGCAACAATCAAGTGAATACCAACAGCACGAGCCAACTGAGCTAAACGAGCAATCGGTAATTCAACTTCTTTACCAGCTGTCATAATCAAATCTGCAAACTCATCCACGATTAATACAATATATGGTAAGAATCTGTGACCAGCTTCTGGATTTAATTTACGTTGTTTGAACTTCGCGTTATATTCTTTGATATTTCGAACGAAAGCATTTTTCAATAATTCGTAACGATCATCCATTTCAATACAAAGTGAATTTAACGTGTTAATTACTTTTGTATTATCTGTGATAATTGCTTCTTCCGAATCTGGTAATTTTGCTAAATAATGACGCTCGATTTTAGAATATAAAGTAAGCTCAACTTTCTTTGGATCGACCATCACAAATTTTAATTCAGATGGATGTTTTTTATAGATTAACGAAGCGATAATTGCATTCAAACCAACCGATTTACCTTGTCCCGTTGCACCAGCCATCAACAAATGAGGCATTTTTGCTAAATCGGCAACAAAGGTTTCGTTCGTAATTGTTTTCCCGAAAGCAATTGGCAATTCCATATCAGCATTTTGGAACTTTTGCGAAGCAATTACCGAATGCATGGAAACCATCGAAGGATTAGAATTTGGAACCTCAATACCAATTGTTCCTTTTCCAGGAATCGGCGCAATAATACGAATACCAAGCGCAGCCAAACTTAAGGCAATATCGTCCTCAAGATTTTTGATTTTAGAAATACGAACACCAGCTTTTGGTACAATTTCGTACAATGTAACTGTAGGACCGATTGTTGCAGAAATTTCATCGATTCCGATTCCATAGTTTCCTAAGGTTTCGACAATTCTATTTTTGTTCGTTTCTAATTCTTTTTGATCAATTAAGGTATTTCCGTTGTCATATTTTTTTAACAATGAAATAGGAGGAAATTGATAATTTGGTAAATCTAAACGTTGATTGTATTCACCTTGCTCTTGTACCAATCGAGCAGAAGTCGCTTCAAATTCTTCTTCTTCATCAACGTGTTGAACTTTTAATTCTAATCCATTTTCAGAAGAGTTTTGAGTTGGTTGAATTTCTGTTTCTAAATTTTCTTCATCATTAATTGATAAAAAATCTACTTGATTATTTTCTTCCTCATCATCTGCCAAATCTTCAACCACTAATTCTGTAATATTAAGTGGAGTTTCTTCGATTGTTTCTTCCTCTTTTGGTTGATTAATTTTAAATTCTTGATGAAATGCTTCGTTTGGATTTACTTTATGAGATTGAATTGCTTCTTTCTCTTGTTGTTCTATCAATTCTAATTCTTGCGATAAACTATCTTCTTGTTGCTTTTCAGCATCTTGATTGAATTTATTTATCTTTTCTTGTTCTTCTTTTTCCTTACGTTTTCTTAATTCAAGCTGTTCTCTCTTGATTTTTTCTTGCTCTTTTTCTATGCGCTCAATTTCTTTTTGTTTCGCACGTTCTTCCATTTTTTCTTGGATAGATTGATACGTCATTCGGAAATGAATGACACAATAAATCAATAAACTAACGAAAAGCAATAAAATTACACCCCATTTACCAATAAAGCTATTTAGGAAATCATTAATTTCAAATCCCATTACGCCAGAAAACATGTGTTGAGTTGGTAAAATACAACCAAAAAATATTGGCAACCAAATCATGAAGAAAATGCTTTGATAAAGCGTTGTGAAAGGCTTAATTTTTTTCCAATTTGTAGCAACTTTAACTCCTAAGAGAATAAAGAAGACTGGGACAAAAAATGAAACAATTCCGATTCCTTGCAAAATGAATGTTTCACCTAATAATGCGCCAAACTTCCCGAAAATATTTTCGGCGGTTTGACTTTTATCTAATAAATCAGAGATTTGGCTCTGATCCATAAAACCATTAAAAAAATAAGAAATAAACGAAGCTAATAGTAATAAACCGATTACTAAAAACAGTATACCTATAATTGTTTTGACGATTTGTTTTTTAGGAGTTTTTGGTGTTTCCTGTGTGTTTTTTATAGCCATTTTAAGGTTGAGTATAATTGAAGCAAAAATAATAAATCTAAAAGTACGAATCTAACGAAAAGTATTTAATTTTATATAAAATGATAAAGACTAAGATGATTTAATTTTTTTTTATGATGAATACAGAAAGCCCTTTTTTTATTTTATCCTTATTATTTGGTCTAATATTTATAATTATGGGAATTGTACAATTAATTTTTCCTGCAAAAAATATTAATCCATTATATGGTTATAGGTCAAACTTATCAATGAAAAATATTGAGAATTGGAATTTTGCACAAAAATATTCCAGAAAAATTATGTTTTATTTTGGAGTAATTTTTTTATTAATTGCCTTATCAGGACTTTTATTTGAAATAAATTACATCTTTGCTTCAATTATTTCACTAGGTTGTATGACTACCTTTTGTTTTTTAACATTCGTTTTGACAGAAAAAAAATTAAAAAAAATGAATAGATTTAATTCTTAAAATTATAACCATTATATTTGCCAATAGTATGGAAAATTTTGTTGTTTCAGCCAGAAAATATCGCCCGTTAAATTTTGAAGATGTAGTTGGACAAGCGTCTATTACAAATACTTTGGAGCAAGCGATAAAGTCAAATCAATTGCCACAAGCTCTTTTATTTTGTGGACCAAGAGGTGTTGGAAAAACAACATGTGCTCGAATTTTAGCACGTAAAATCAACGAAGAAAATGGAGTAGAAGGCGATCAAGATTTTGCTTTCAATATTTTTGAGTTGGATGCGGCATCTAATAATTCGGTTGATGATATCAGAAATTTAATCGATCAAGTACGTATTGTTCCTCAAATTGGGAAATATCGTGTCTACATTATTGATGAGGTTCATATGTTGTCAACAGCTGCTTTCAATGCGTTTCTGAAAACCTTAGAAGAGCCACCAGCGCACGCTATTTTCATTTTGGCAACTACAGAAAAACATAAAATTATTCCTACTATTCTTTCTCGTTGTCAGATTTATGATTTCAAACGAATTGGAGTTGAAGACATCAAAGGGCATTTGAAAAATGTTGCTGAAAAAGAACAAGTAACTTTTGAAGATGATGCATTGCATTTGATTGCTCAAAAAGCAGATGGTGCGTTACGCGATTCTTTATCAATCTTTGATAGAATGTCAACTTTTACCAATAAAAATTTGACCTATTCTTCAGTAGCAGAAAACTTGAATGTATTAGATTACGATTATTACTTCAAGATGACAGACGCGTGTTTGGAAAATGATATTCCGCAAGCGATGTTGCAATTGAATGATATTTTGAACAAAGGTTTTGATGCACATTTATTTATTTGCGGTTTGGGCGCTCATTTCCGAGATTTATTGATGGCGAAAACAGCTAATACAGTAAGTTTGTTGGAAGTTGGTGAGCGTATAAAAGCAAAATATTTGGAGCATGCACAAAAATGTTCAGCAACGTTTTTATTTGGAGCAATTGAAATTTGTAATGAGGCCGATTTAAACTACAAATCGAGTAAGAATCCTCGTTTAACAGTTGAAATTGCATTGATGCAATTGGCTTCGTTAACGGCAGAAGAAAACGGGCTTAAAAAAAAAAGTATAGGATAGTTCCGCCAACGTTTTATTTTTCTGAACAACAAACTTCTAAAATTGAAGTTCTTCAAATTCAGCAAAATAATTCTATTCCTCAAAATGGACAAACTTCACAACAGGTAAATACGCAACACGTTAAAACTTCGATTTCAGAAGAAGTCAAAGAATATACGCGTGCTTCAAAACCGATTAGAACAAATGGTAATTCGTCGTTTAGTCTTAAGATGGCTTTGCCTGGAGCAAAAGTAGAAGAACATCAAGAGGAGATTTTACGAAATGATTTGCCTCGAGAAAAGTTTACATTGGATCAAGTAAAAGAAGGCTGGAAAAGATTTTTGGATCGATTAAAAATCGAACATAATATTCCGTCCTATAATGCTTTGATGACAACTGAACTTGGCTTGGAAGGTGATGAAATTATTTTCGAATTTACTTCTCATTCATCGGAACAAGAATTTGAGGAATACCGTGATCGAATCAGAAATAGTTTGAGAGCATTCCTTAAGAATCACTATTTTAGTATTCAAATTAAGTTTTCTGAGAAGGAAGCAACGAATCATATCTTATCAAACAAAGAAAAATTTGAGAAATTATCAGATAAAAACCCGATTTTGTTAAAATTAAAAGAAGAATTTGGTTTAGATTTGTATGATTAATGAAAGTTTCTTATTAAACTTGCAATAAATTTTTATAAATAATGAAAAAAGTTCTTTTAGGGATTTTTGTTGTTGCGTCGTTAGTGTCTTGTAACAAAGGAAAATCTGTAGACAAATTAGAAAGCGAAGATCAAAAAGCTTCTTATGCTTTCGGAACTGGTCTTGGTGAGCAAATCAAAGGTCTTGGAGGACGTTTAGTTGAAACTGATAGTATCAACTACGATCAATTAGAAAAAGGGATCCGCGATTACTTAAAAGCAGGTAAAGAAGGTAGAGAATCTTACGCGATTGGTCAACAAGTTGGTCAGCAAATTGAGACGGTTATTAACCAACAACAATTAGATCAAATGGACAAGGATATTATTGTTCAAGGGATTATGGATGTTGTACGTCACAAAAAATTGTTGATTACACAAGAAGCGGGAATGGGAATTTTAGATACGTATGCAAAAAATCACCAACAAAACTTGGTTAAGAAAAATGCAGACGAGTCTAAAAAATTAGTAGACGAGAAGAAAAAAACTTCTGGTGCTAAAACAACTGCTTCTGGATTAGTTTATGTTGTAGAAAAAGAAGGAACAGGTGCTAAACCAAACATTAATAGTATTGTTAAAGTAAAATATACTGGTAAAATTTTAGCTACTGGTAAAACTTTTGACAGTACAGATAAAAACCCTGAAGCTAAAGGAGGTGTAGAATTTCCTTTGAACCAAGTTATTCCAGGATGGTCAGAAGGTTTACAATTAATGTCTAAAGGATCTAAATACAAATTCTATATTCCAGCTAACTTAGGTTACGGTGAAATGGGAGCTCCTGGAGGACAAATTGGACCAAACCAAGCATTAGAGTTCGAAGTAGAATTAGTAGACTTTAAAGAAGGTCAACCAGCGCCACAAGGTCAACCAGGTGCGCAAGGAGGACAAGGTTTATCTGAAGAGCAAATTAAAGAATTACAAAAACAATTCGAAGCTCAAGCACAACAAGGTAAATAATCATCGATTAGATATAACAAAAAAATCCACTCAATTGAGTGGAT
>NZ_DFRA01000001.1:53974-76772 GCF_002378465.1 Empedobacter sp. UBA3475
CTCAATTGAGTGGATTTTTTTTATGGATTAATTTTTAAATTATTTCAAATATTTAAAAATTTGATTTGCTTCTACAGAACCTTTTTTGATTGTAACAAGATTTTTATCCTTGTCGAATAAATAAAATGTAGGAATAGAAGTTGGTTGAAAAATTGGACCAAATTCGTAATTAGAATCATATAATAATTCTACATTTTTATTGTTTACAAAATTAGATGCGTGCTCTTTTAGGAAAGGGATAGCGTCTTTTGCTTCGTATTCAGAAACCAAAATAATCTGAGTGTTTTTTAAATGTTCTTCGTAATTATTGCTAAAATGATTCAAGGCTAATTGGCAGTGAATACATGTTGGCGAATATAAAACGATTAACGTTTGTTTTCCTTTTTTGATATCTTTTGAACTGAAAATTCCTTCGGATTGCATTTTTACAAAAGAAAATTCTGGAATAGATTTTAGCGTATTTTCTGTTTGTGCAAATGTAAAAATCGAACAAAAGAATATCAATAAAGCAGTAATTTTTGTTTTCATGTTTTAAGAAAAATTTTGACGAAAGTTAGTCAATTCTATCCAAAATAAAAACGACAGTTTATAAAACTGTCGTTTTCCTATTAAATAAATGCTAAAAATATGTTTAACTCTGAGAAAATTAGAATTTGAAATTTACTTGTGCAGCCATATTAAATGGATCGATTTGGTTGATGTAACCTCCACGGAAGTAAGAATTGTATCCTAACTGATCTGTAATGTTATTAAAGAATAAACGGAAGTCAAATCTTTTCATAGAATATCCAACTTGCGCATTTAATGTATAATAATCTGGCAATAAGAAAGGTTTGCTTCCTCCGTAGAAATTACCATGAGCATCACGATCTAAACTTTGTTCGTTAGATGGTCTTGAACCTACGTAGTAAACACCAGCAGAAACAGTGAAACCATTCAAGAAATTATTTTCAATAAATTTATATTGAACCCAAGCATTTGCTGTATTGTAAGGCGCATTAGATGGTCTTGAATCTTCTACATATTGAGGAGAATCGTGGTAACCAGCATCTAAGTATGCATATCCTAACATAACTTGTAAGTTTGGTAATGGACGACCAGCAACTTCAAACTCGATACCTTTACGTCTCAAATTACCAGCTTTTTCGTATAAACCAGTTGCTGTTTGATTTTCGTATGTTTCGAATGTTAAGTTATCGTTGTTCATGTTGAAGTAAACTACGTTTGCACGTAAACGGTCGTTGAACCATTGTGTTTTAACACCAACTTCTACTTGATCTGTAACAGAAGGTCCAGCTTTGCTTCCATCAGTCATAATGTTTAAAGCAGAGCGTAAACTTGTGTTTGTTGCATAAGTAATGTAAGCATTTACATTTCTCCAAGGAGAAACAACTAAACCAACAACAGGATCTACAACACCATCGTGGTTATCGATTAAATAGCTATAACGTAAACCTCCAACAAATGTGATTAAATCTTTATAAGAGAAATGATGTTGTGTCATAAATCCGTAAGAATAACCTCTTGATAGATTTGTTTTGTCTTTGTTCCAAGCTAATTTAGCTTCTTGCTCAGGAGTTAAGTTGATCGAATGGTTAATATCTTTGAAAACATCAATTTGATCAATAGTTCCGATACCATCTGCAGTTCTTGTTTCTAAACGGTTGATTGTATAATCATATCCAGCTTGCCAATTCCATTTGAAATCACCAAATCTCATATCTTTACCAATCAAGTCAATTTGTAAAGTCGAGTTTCTATCATCTCTAAAAGAACGACCTAATCCACGATTACGAATGTTATATTCTGTACTTCCTTTTGGTGAAGCTAACGTTGCTCCTAATTGGTCACTGTTGTAGAAGTTACTAAAGTAAGCAACTCTAGCACTAATATTATTTGTTAACTGTCTTGTAATACGAGCAGCGTAAGAATAGTTTTTGATTTCGGTATTATCGATATCATATCCCATAAATTTATCACCGATATCGTATAAAGCTTCAGTAAAATTATCTCCTAAATTGATAGTTCCACGATCTGGCGTTTTATTTCCTTTGTAATAATCAAACTCAGCAACAAATTCAGTTTTATCATCAATTTTCCAAGCCATAGATGGATTTACATAGAAAGAATTACTGTTAATAACATCTCTATAACTATCTCCATTGTTATATGAACCTGTTAAACGGAAAGCTAAATTTTTATCTTCTGTAACTGTTCGTTGAATATCATATGTAGAACGGAAAGTATTCCAGCTTCCATATTGAGCAGAAATATGTCCTTGGTTGATGTAACGTGGCGTTTTTGTTGTAACGTTAATTACACCTCCAGCAGAACCTAATCCATTTCCAATTCCTTGTGTAACCGCAGCAGAACCACGAATAACTTGAATAGATTCTACACCAGCCATATCAATAACAGCAGATCCTGTACGGAAATCAGAGTCCATACGAACACCATTTTTTAAGACAGGAACTCCTCTATATCCACGAATAGACATCGACTCGCGAATACCTCCATAATTTCCAAATAACGTAACACCTGGTACATTACGAGTAGCATCTGTAATTGTTTGTGCACCTTGTTCTTCAATTAACTTTTCAGAAATAATTGAAATAGATTGAACTTGATTTTGAGGATTTGCAGGAAAACGTGTAATTGTTTCTAAACCTCTTTGATTCTTGTTACGATCTCCAAAAATTTCAACTTCTTGTAGATTGCTAATTGAATCTTTTTTCTCTTTCGTTGTTTCTTGAGCAAATGCCGTAGAAAAACTAAGCAGAGTAATTGACGCAAGTAGAAGATTATTTCGTTTCATATGTTATATATATTTATTCTAAATAAAATTAATAGTGCAAATTTAATTAGACTTAGTATAAATAAAAAAAAGAAATCGACTGATAGATATCATCTATCAGTCGATTTTGTTAAATATTTTAAGAAAATGGATGTTTACTCGAAAAAAGAGAAGTGTACGTTTCCGTATTTTTTGTGTTGTACAAAGTTTGGATGCTCTTCAAAAGAAATGCTTGATGGGTGTTCTAAAACAAAATTTCCACCTTCTTCTAACCATTGATTATCGATAACCAAATTTGGGATTTTTTTGTAAGTTTCTACATCCAAATCGTAAGGAGGATCAGCAAAAATAATATCAAACTTTTTGATTGGTTGCTTGTCCAAATATTTAATGACATCACTTTTTACAGTAGAAATAATATCATCTAATTTTAATTGTTTCGCTGTTTCGTCCAAAAATTTTACACAACCGTAGAAATTATCAACCGAAGTTACTTTTTTTGCTCCACGTGAAGCAAATTCTAATGAAATACTTCCAATTCCAGAGAATAAATCTAAAACGGTAATTTCGTCGAAATACCATTCGTTGTTTAAGATATTAAATAAAGCTTCTTTCGCGAAGTCTGTTGTTGGGCGCACCGGCAAGTTGGTTGGTGCTGTGATTCTTTTTCCTTTTAATGTTCCTGAAATGATTCGCATTCGAATAATTTATATAATGTAAAATATTGCCCAAGTTGTTTGTCTGCTTCGTTAAACGAAATATGACGCACATATTTTTGTAAAGTTTCGTAAAAATCTGGCGAATTTAAGATATCGCCAAAAGCATACAATGAAACGGTATTTGGACTAATATTTAATTGATTTAATGTATACAAAATGTAAAACAAAAAGTCTTCTTTCGTTTTTGTTTCAAATAGATTATAAAAAATAAATTCTCCATTGCTCAACACGCAAACTTCTAATTTTTGATGCATTAAATTGATATAAATTTCATCGTTTTTAGAATTAATCATTCCATAATCTACCAAGAATTTGCCCGAATGATACAAACGCGCATTTTGCAAATTCGGTAATGAAAGCAAAATATCTTTTAGTGGATAATGAATATTGTAGATAATTGATGCATCTACATTTTCCAAAGGACAATCGATCGCTAATTTTACAGGACTATAGTTAGAAAGTGATAACAATTCCTCAAAAGGTTTGTGCGCAAAGTGATTTGGAACAACATTTACAGTTGTCGACAAAAAACAAATATGCACATAATCATATTCTTGTAGCAAAGTCAAATTAGAACGCAATTCATGTTCAATCTCAATTTCCGTTTTGTTAAGATTTGTAAAATCTACCGAATAGTCATACACATCCGAGTACGAAGTCGTTTCTCCGTCGGTTGTTTTGGTAATATAACTAAGCATATCGTGAGATAGTAAAATCGCTAACGAATGTTGAGTTGTTTTTGACATAAATTTTTCTTTATCCTTGAATTTTTAACTCGTTGATTAAGATATATATTAATCCTAATGAAATCAAAAATAACAAAATTTTGAAAGCAATCTTCATACAGAAAATTTATTTTAGCAAAGATACTATAATTATTTTGTTGATTAAAGAAGCATTTCAGCCGAATCTATTTTAAATTTACAGAAATTTGAAATTAAAAATTGTGAAAAAAATAGCCGTAATTCCAGCTCGTTATGCAGCAACACGTTTTCCAGGTAAATTGATGCAACAATTGGGCGATAAAACTGTGATAAGAATGACGTACGAAAATGTTGTCGCTACTAATTTGTTTGACGATGTTTTTGTGGTGACAGATTCTGATTTAATTTTTGATGAAATTGTTTCGCACAACGGAAAAGCAATCATGAGTATCAAAGATCACGAAACAGGAAGTGATAGAATTGCTGAAGCTATACAAGATATAGAATGTGATATTATCTTGAATGTGCAAGGCGATGAACCATTTGTGAACGAAAAAGCTTTGGCAGATATTTTATCCTCTTTTGATGGAGAATTGGGAAAAACTGTAGATGTGGTGACTTTAAAAGAATCCATTACAAAGGAAGAAGATATTAACAATCCTAATTTTGTAAAAGTGGTCACTGATATTAACGATTTTGCATTTTATTTTTCGCGTTCAGCAATTCCATTTGCACGTGAAACTAATTTTACACCAAATTATTTTCGTCATTTAGGGATTTATGCGTTTAGAAAAGAAGCTTTGTTGAAGTTTTCAACACTTGAAATGCGTCAAAATGAGCGTGCAGAAAAATTAGAACAATTACGTTATTTGGAATATGGAATGAAGATTAAAGTGATTGAAACCGAATCGATAGGAGTAGGAATTGATACACCAGAAGATTTAGAGCGTGCAAAAAAGTACTTATCCACTATTGTTAAAAAATAATCTTTAAACTTTTTATGATTTATATTTGCCCTAAAATCAGCTATACTTGACGTGGAAATGAAATAATTAAGTTAATTAATACTTAAAAAAATATTTCGGTATGAATGTTGTTGTAAAATGGAGTAAATAAGTAAAATAGTGATTATGAGTGATTCATGGAAAGAATACGAAGCAGAAGGATTAATTGAAAAAAGATCCTTTTTAGTTTCAAAAGATGGTCTTGTAAAAAAATTATACACAGGACAAGATAAATACAAAATCTTAGAAGGAGCGATTAACAATGGTTATCGTGCGATTTGGGTAACAAAAGCAGACGGAAAACGTACAGCTAAATATGTACATAAAATGGTTGCCGAAACTTTTTTACCAAATAAAGACAATAAAGAATATGTAGTGCATTTGGATCATAACAAATTAAACAACGCAATGGATAATTTGAAATGGGCAACATTGGACGAATGGAAAGAGCACAACAAGGATTTATTTAGAATGATGAAAGGACGTTCTCGTTTAGACAGTATTCCAAATAGTAAGTTGACAGAAGCACAAGTTATTCGTCTGAAAAAGAAATTAATTGATCCAAATAGAAAAACAAAAATTTCTACACTAGCAAAACAATTTAATATTTCTCAAGGTCAGGTTTACCGTATTTTAAGAGGTGAAAATTGGGCTCATATAGAAGTTAAAAAAGACTAAAAGACAATATTTCTTTACAGAACTTTAAATTAGTTTTTATATCTTGTTCGACAGATTGTTAAAAATTAAAAAAGTTCTTATGTCGAAATTGACGTTTAGCGCGCTTATGATTTCATTATTTTCTGTGACTACATTTGCACAAAATGCAGAGAAAATAATCGAAACTCATATTCAAAAAACAGGAGGTGAAGCAGCTTGGAATAATTTGAACAGTATTATCCTAAAAGGAGAAGCCATTATAAATGTTGGAGATTCTTATCCAATGATTGTTTATCATCAACGCCCTTACAACAAAAAAGTAGTGTTTGTGATGAATGGAAAAGAAATCTTGAACGAAGGATATGATGGTAGAATGGGATGGACATACAGTGAAGTTGCTAAGAAAAATGTAGCTGTAAAAGATTATAAACCAGACTCTTTTGATTCGGATATTTTGAAATATAAACAAAAAGGATTTAAAGTAAAATACTTAGGTGTAGATAAATACGATCAAAATAATAGCTGTTACAAAATAGAATTAACAAAAAATACAAATTCTACAATATATTGTTTTGATAAAAATTCGTACGAAATTGTAATGGAAAAAAATAAAGACGAAACACTTTATTACTCTAATTTCAAGACGTATAACGGATTATCTTTTGCCACAAAAGTGGTAGGAAAACCAGTTGATGGAGGAGAATATGTGATAAAATTTAATGACATAAAAATCAACCCAGCAATAGATAAGAAAAATTTTAAATTCTAAATATATAAAAAGTGGTTCATCAAGAATCACTTTTTTATTTCTGTTGATTTATACTGCTTAGGTAGTATAAGTTTTTTACTTTTGTACTCTGAATGAAGAAATTAAAATATGGCTTTAGACTCTATATTTGATCAAAATAAAAAATACGAGAAGAGCTTTTTTCTAAGATTATTAGAGAAAGCAAGAAAAGATTATCCAGATTCAATTTCTTTTATAGATGATCTAATTTCTAAACTTCAAAATAACCCTACATATCGATTAATTTTTCGCGAAGAACTTCAAAATACATTCGGGAAAATCAATTTCGTTAGCTATTTAGTAGATAGTGGAATTCATCTGGAAGATAATTTATTATCCATTTTTCGAAAGAAAATAATGGATTCTCTTTTACCAGATATCGAAGATAATAATGAATTAACTTCTGTGGTAAATGAGATTTTTT
Organism: Empedobacter sp. UBA3475; assembly: GCF_002378465.1. Taxonomy (NCBI): domain Bacteria; kingdom Pseudomonadati; phylum Bacteroidota; class Flavobacteriia; order Flavobacteriales; family Weeksellaceae; genus Empedobacter; species Empedobacter sp. UBA3475. The sequence goes on from NZ_DFRA01000001.1 coordinate 61,064, forward strand.
ATAATTCGAAAAACTTATCAGCAATCCGAATTATTCCAAGAGATCGTTGGCGAAAATTTTTCGAAGTATTGTATCAAGATATCGAACCAGATAATTTTAAAGGAAACGTTAACAATATTCAGAATCAGCTTTTACAAGCAATTTCTATTTTGACGGTTCGTATTACTGGAGGATTTTCGGATAAAGAAATGATGCGTTACAGTAACGAGGTTAATTATCTTGATAATCCATTCTCTAAACTTTCGATGCAGATTAGTAACATTATCGAAAATCCACAAGCTGGCTTTGATATGTTAGAAATCAAAGAAAGTATTTCGAAATGTAAACATTTGTTAAATGATATTTTAACACAAAAAGATTACAAAGGAATTTCATTGAAAGTTGCATCAAAAATCAATCGTTTGCAACAACAATTAGTTCGTTTGCAAACAATTTTAAATAGTTATAATGAACTAAGATTACACGGAATAATTTCTTTCTATAGTCTTGCAACAAAGAAATGGGTTGAATTTTATGCACCAAAGAATTTTATGAGTAATCAGTTAGGTTCTACGGTTTATTTAATCACTTTCTTAGTTACTTATCATAATGGTAAGACAGGAGAAAAATATATTACGCAGACAGCCAAAGAGTATAACAAGATGTTTTGGACAGCTTGTGGAGGTGGTTTTATTGTTTCTTTTTTGTGTTTTATCAAAACCGGAATTGGAAATATACATGATACATCGCCATTGTTTAAAGCATTTTTCTTTAGTATTAATTACGCTGTTGGTTTCTGTACGATTTATTTGACACATATGACGCTTGCTACAAAACAGCCTTCTATGACAGCAGCTCGTTTAGCTCGTTCGCTTGTGCCGACTTCTGGTTCTGAACTGAATGTGAAAGATTTTACAACTTTATTTGCGCAATTAGTAAGAAGCCAAATGATTGCTTTTTTAGGAAATGTTGTTGCAGGTTTTGTGGTTTCATTAGGAATATTTTATTTACTCAACGAAATCTTAGGATTAGAAGTTTTAAAATATTCTAAAGCGTATCATTATTGGGAAGAAGTAGTGATAATGGATTGGCATATTTTTTACTTCGGAGCAATTGCTGGAGTCTTCTTATTCCTTTCAGGATTAATTTCTGGAATTACAATTAATAATCAACGTTTTCATAATATTCCAGAACGTATTTATAATCATCCAATTCTGAAGAAATCATTTTCAGAACGTAGAAGAAGAAGAATTTCGAATTGGTTTGAGAAAAATATGGGAGGAGTTGTCGGTAATGTTGCATTCGGTTTTATGATGGGATGTGCCTTTTTGATTGGCGATTTTACAGGTCAACCTTTCGATATTCGACACATTACTTTCGTTTCAGGAAACTTCGCGATTGGTATTGGAGGAATGGGCTATCATTTTGATATTGGACCAATGATTATAGGTTTTATTGCAATTTTCATGGTTGGTTGGAGCAACTTCTTAGTTAGTTTTATCTTATCATTATTAATGGCAATGCGATCTAATAATATTCCTTTTTATAAGATTTTTACGATGATTTCACATACATTAAAAGCATTTTTCCGAAACCCATTACCATTTTTTATTCCGCCTTTATGGACAAAAAACAAAGAAGAAGCTTAGTTAGAAATGGAAACAAACTTTGAAAAACAATTACGTTACGATAAAGCTTATCTTAAAATGGCTTTTGAATGGGCGAATCTATCCTATTGTGAACGCAAAAAAGTTGGTGCAATTATTGTTAAAAATCGAATGATTATTTCTGATGGTTACAATGGTACGCCAAGTGGTTTTGAGAACAAATGCGAGGACGAAGCAGGGAATACAAAATGGCATGTTTTGCACGCCGAAGCAAATGCAATTCTAAAATGTGCAACGTCTACACAATCTGCAGAAGGAGCGACATTGTATATTACACTTTCGCCTTGTACAGATTGTAGCAAACTTATTTTGCAAGCAGGTATAAAGCGCATCGTTTACATTCAACAATACAAAGATCTTTCTGGGTTAGAGTTTTTAGAAAAATCAGGAATTACAATTCGACAAATTACGGAAGAAGAATTATACAGTTAACATTTCAATGAGAAGTTTTTTCAAGGTTATTAATATCGTATTAGTTGTGATGATTATTTTCTTAATCGGTTTTATGGTTGGGAAAAAATACGACTTTGCGTTCGATGAAAACAAGGATATTGTAGGTTTGCAATATTCGGATAACGAACAAAAAATTCGTCGATTAGTTTCTTTGATTGACAATGAATATGTGAACGATGTTAATTCGGATAGTTTGGTTGATGATGCGATTCATTATATGGTTGCCAAGCTAGATCCACATAGTACATATATCGACAAAGCTTCTGTACAAAAGGCAGAAGAACAATTGAAAGGTGAATTTGTTGGAATTGGTATTCAATTTCGTACAATGAATGACACCATTGTTGTTGAACGTACATTACCTGGAACGAAAAATTATGGTAAACTAGAGTTTGGAGATCAATTAGTTGCTGTAGATAATCAATCTTTGGTTGCAAAAGATAATAAAACAATAGAAGGTTTATTGAAAGGTAAGAAAGGATCGGAAGTTAAACTATCTGTTATTCGCGATCGAAAACCAGTTTCTGTTACGCTAAATCGAACTATTGTTCCAATTCCTACGGTTACTGGAAAACATATGTTAACGAAAGATATTGGTTATCTTAAATTGACTCGTTTTTCTGAAAATTCTGCAAATGAAGTTCACGAAGGTTTACAAAATTTATTGGATCAAGGCATGAAAACTTTGGTGTTCGATTTACGCGGAAATCCTGGAGGAATCATGCATATTGCAGAAGAAATTGCAGATGAATTTTTGACGAAAAACGAATTGATAGTTTACACACAAGACAAACAAAAACGTAAAAAATATATTTACGCTACAAATAAAGGTCTTTTCGAACAAGGAAAAATTTATGTCTTAATGGACGAAAATTCTGCTTCTTCGAGTGAGATTGTTGCGGGAGCGTTACAAGATTATGGACGCGGAATTATCGTTGGTCGTCGTTCGTTTGGTAAAGGTTTGGTACAACGCGAAATTAATTTAGGCGATGATACCAAAGTTCGTTTGACTGTTGCGAATTATTACACGCCTTCTGGTCGATCTATTCAAAAACCATTTGATAAAAAAACAGCAAAATACAGTGACGATTTATATAAACGATTAAAATCAGGTGAATTATATAGTAAAGATTCAATTAAAATTAATAAAGATTTAGAGTTTACGGCGCCTTCAGGTAAAAAAGTCTACGGCGGTGGTGGAATTATTCCTGATGAGTTTGTTGCATTAGATACAAATTCGGTTTCGAACTGGTTGTATTATAATCAAGATGCAAATTATTTTAATGATTTTTTATTCAAGAAAATTTATTCAATTCACGATTTTTTCATGTTTCATAACGAAGCAATTTATCTGAAATATTTCAGTGCTGGAATGTATAGAAATGAGTTTTTAGGTGTTTTAGGAATTCCTTCAAATGAGTTTAACCCTGTCTTTTCAACAACTGTTGATAACTACATGAAAGCCACAATTGCTGGAACTTTATATGGTTCGCGTGCATTTTATCAAGTTTGGATGCCCGAAGATGAAATGATAAAGCGTATTTTTGAACTTGAAAAAATAACGAAGTAAATGCTGTGGAAAGATGCTTTGTATGACTATCAAATGTATCTGAAATTAGAAAAAAGAGTTTCTGCTAATACAATTGAAGGTTATCTACGCGATATTCAAAAATTAATTAATTATTCTGATAAACAACCTTTAGATTATTCGCAAGATGATTTGAGGGATTTTGTACACGATTTTGCATCGAGCGAATATAGCGTGCGTTCGCAAGCGCGTGTTATTTCTGGCTTGAAAAGCTTTTTTGGATACTTACAACTCGAAGATTTTAGAGAAGATAATCCGACTTCTTTACTTGAAACTCCAAAAATTGGGATGAAACTTCCTGATGTACTTTCTGAAAAAGAAATTGATAAAATGATTGAAGTAATTGATTTATCAAAACCAGAAGGACAGCGAAATCGTGCGATTATAGAAGTGCTTTATGGTTGTGGTTTGCGTGTTTCGGAATTGATAAATCTCAAAATTTCTGATCTTTTTTTTGATGATGGTTTTATTCGTGTCATTGGGAAAGGAAACAAACAAAGACTTGTTCCGATTAGCGATTATACGATAAAATATATTAACTTGTACAAAGAAAGTATTCGTATTCATCTTCCTATACAAGCTGGTTTCGAAGATTTTTTGTTCTTAAATAGACGAGGTAAAAACCTTACACGTGTGATGATTTTTACAATCGTTAAAGAATTATCGATAATTGCTGGAGTTAAAAAAACAATAAGTCCGCATACGTTTCGCCATTCTTTTGCGACTCATTTATTGAAAAATGGAGCAGATCTTCGTGCAATTCAGTTAATGTTGGGACACGAAAGTATTACGACGACTGAAATTTATACGCATGTTGATCAAGAATTTATTCGAGATGCGATTATCAAATTTCATCCAAGAAATAAATAATAATCATTAACCTAAAAAGATGATAAAATCGTTTAAATTTTGTCCAAATTGTGGACATTCTATCGATCATTTTGATTTTAGAAAAATGTCGTGCAACAATTGTGATTTGGTTTATTATCAAAATGTGGCAGCTGCTGTGGCGGTTATTCTAAAAAAAGAAGATAAAATTCTTTTTACAGTTCGAAATAGAGAACCAAAGAAAGGAATGTTAGATTTGGCTGGAGGTTTTACAGATCCAAATGAATCGGCAGAAAGGACCTGTCAACGAGAGATTGAGGAAGAATTAGGAATTAAAATTCCTTTAGAGAATTTCAAGTATTTTCTTTCTCAACCTAATACATACGAGTACAAAGAAGTTCCATATAAAACGTGTGATTTAGCGTTTATTGCTGATTTTCCAGACGAAGAAATTACGCTTGAAAAAGATGAAATAGCAGAAGTAAAATGGGTTTCTATCAACGAAATTAATTTAGATGAAATTGGTTTTGATTCGTTAAGAAAAGTGGTGGAAATTTATATTACTTCTTTGAAATAACTAATGTGATGCGATGTTGAAGCGAGTTCAATATGACCTGTATGCCAACCTGAACTTGTTTCAGGTACTCATCTTAAAAATTAAAACAATGAAAAAAATACTTTTACTAAGCGCGTTATTTTTAACAATTGTTTCATGTAGCACGCAAAATATAGCGGTAGATTATGACCGAGATTTTGATTTTGAAACAAATAGAACGTATTCTTTTACACAAACGGGAAATTTAGGTTTGAATGATTTAGATTCTGCCAGATTATATTCGTCGATTGAAAAAGGAATGTTGTACAGAGGTTTTCAGAAATCGAATGATGGAAGTTTAACATTAGACGTGAAGCCAGAAGAATATGTTTCAAAACAACAAAACTCTAATGTAGGAATTGGAATGGGAACGGGCGGTTATGGTTTTGGAGGTGGAGTTTCGGTTGGAATTCCGATTATGTCTCAAAAATTAAATCAAAATTATACGATTTCGATGAAGGATGAGGGAAGATTAGTTTGGGAAGGAACCTTGAAAATTCAAATGCCCTTGAAAGCTTCGCCAGAAGTTCGTGCAGCAAATATTCAGAAAGGTGTAACGAAATTGCTACAAAAATTTCCACCTAAAAAGAAATAATAAAAAAGCCTTGAGAAATAAATATCTCAAGGCTTTTTTGTTTTTTATAATTTAAAAATTAATTCGTTTTCTTCTGATTGTTGAAGTTTAGATTTTTGTAAAAGTTTCAACGTTTCGGGTTGATTTACATTTGCTTTTGCAGCAATTTTATCTAATTTCAATTCATTTTTTGCGTAATCAACAATTGCATTCAAAACTTCTGTTCCGTAACCTTTGTTCTGAAATTTGCGTTTCAGACGAATGTTGATAACTGCGCCGTATTTTGTTTGGCGCAAACCTCCCCAACCAACAAATCGTCCGCTTTTTTTCTCGTGAACACCCCAAAGACCAAAACCATATTCTTGGTAATGTTTCTCCATATTTTCGATAAAAAACTTCGCTTCGTCTTCAGATTTATACGGTTTTTCGTTGACGATTTTCATCAATTCTTTGTCAGAATTTAATTGAAATAATTCGAATGCATCAATCTCAAAAAACTCTCGTAAGACCAAACTTTTTGTTTCGCAAATAACTTTCATTAAAACTTTTTAGTTCTTGCAAAGTTACTTCGATTTAAAGAATAAAAAAAGTCTTACCAATTATGATAAGACTTTTATATTTACTTTTTTGTTGTTGTTTTTGGTTTTGCTGGAGTTGTTGTTTTAGGAGGCGTAGCTGTTGCTTCCGAAACCTTTTGGTTAATCTCTTGTGTTAAGATTTGTCTTTTTAGATTGAAGATTTCTGTATCTTTTTGATCAATCTTAGCATCTAAATCTTTTACTTTTTGAGTTAATTCTGCAACTTGCTTTTCTTTTTCGTTTAATTGAGTATAGAAAAGTTTTGATTTTTCTCCAGAACTATTCAATGCAGAATACAATTCTTGCAAATTAGTATCATGTTCTTTTTGAGCCATTCTAATCATAGCTTGCGCATTTGTCAAAGCTGTATCTTTGATGTATAATTCGCTTTTAGCTTTTGCTAAATCTTTTTCAAGAGTTTCGATTTTCAAATTAGCTAATGTCAAATCTTTAGATGTATTTGATTGATCGTCTAAAGCTCTGTAATAATTAGCTTCCAATTCTTGGTGTTGTTTCTGAGGAACGCAACTTGCAATTGCAAAAAGTGTTAAACAACAAAGTACAATTTTTTTCATTTATATAATCTTAAACGTCTAATTCTAATAAAACAGGACAATGATCTGAGTGCTTTGCATCTGGTAAAATCGTTGCACGCGTCATATTTTTTTCTAATGTATTACTCACCATATTGTAATCGATTCTCCAACCTTTGTTATTGTTGCGCGCATTTGCACGATAAGACCACCATGAGTAATGATGAGGTTCTTTTACAAAATAACGAAAAGAATCAATCATATTACATTCATCAAGAAAAGCAGTCATCCACTCTCTTTCGACAGGTAAAAAACCAGAAACTTTCGCATTACGAACAGGATCGTGAATATCGATTGCTTCGTGACAAATGTTATAATCGCCACAAATTACAATGTTTGGATGAGAGATTTTAAGTTCTTTGATGTAATCTTTAAAATCTTCACAAAATTGTAATTTAAAATCTAATCGATCAATATTTGTTCCACTTGGCAAATACAAACTAATTACCGAAACATTGTCAAAATCAAGTCTCAAAACGCGACCTTCTTTGTCAATATAATCTATTCCAGTTCCTATTTGTACATGATTAGGTTTTATTTTCGAGAAAATAGCAACTCCACTGTATCCTTTTTTCTCCGCTGCATGCCAATAAATGTGATAACCCAATTCCTCAAACGGTTTTGTGTCCACTTGTTCTTGCATTGCTTTTGTTTCTTGAATACAAAAAACATCTGGTTGTGCAGCTTCTAACCATTCAACCAAACCTTTAGTCATCGCAGCGCGAATTCCATTTACATTGTAACTGATGATTTTCATAGTTAGCGAAATTACTAAATATTTATGACGGATTGATTTAGAAATTTGAATAAAGTGAATATTTTTTGTAACTTTTTAGAAGTTAATACGTCTTAATAATAAAAGACATCAATATGAAATACATTTTTCTTCCAATTTTAATATTCAGTTCGTTAGGATTTGCGAGCTGTTCGGTAGATTTAAATTCTAAATCGCCAGTTTCTAATTATTTAGACCGAGTAGAGGCAAGTAGTAATACAATTACAGAAATGCGTAAGATATCTTCTTTTGAAGGAATTGATGTAAGCAGTGCAATAAGTGTTACTGTTTCTGATGGTAATTATAATGGTGAAATTTCTGTTGAAGCGCCAGATAATATTATGAATAGAATCACGACTGAAGTGAAAAATGGTGTTTTGGTTATGAAAATTAATGGAACCGTAAACTTGAAAAATTCTTCTATTAAAATTAAATTCCCTCATCAAAAATTACGTTCGTTTGATCTATCAGGTGCAACGAGTGTTACCGTTTTGCCAACGCAGAAAGTAGAAAAAATGGCTGTTGATTTATCAGGAGCTAGTAATTTAAAATTAGATGTGGTTTCGAATTCTATTTCGGTTGATAATTCTGGTGCATCAAGTATGAAAATTTCTGGAAATGTACAGGATTTAAACATTTCAGTTTCAGGAGCTTCTTCGTTTATTGGAAAAGAATTGAAAGCTGCGAATGTAGTTGTTGATTGTTCAGGAGCAAGTTCTACAACAGTTTGGGCTGTGAATAGTTTGACTGCTGATAGTTCTGGAGCGAGTTCTGTTCGTTATGTAGACGAAAATGGTTTGAAAACGAAAGTGAGCACTTCTGGAATGTCTTCTATCAAAAGAATAAACTAATAGTTTTTGTTTAAAACTATGATAAGTTAATATTTAGTACTACAAAAAAATCGGATGAATTTCATCCGATTTTTTTTATATCTATTTTTTTTATTAGAATTGCCAACCTAATGTCAATAAGAATAAATTGTTGTCTAATTTAACTTTTGGAGCATAAGTATTAGGTAAAGAAACAAATTCATTATTAATATTAATATAATCTGTTCCACCAATCAATTGTTGATATTTTTGCGTTTGATATTGATAAGCTGCATCTATATAGAATCCACCAAAATCATATCCTAAACCAAAACTTGCACGATTGATATCTCCTTGAAATGCTTTCGATAAAACAGCTGCATTTGTCACAACATTGTTTTCGTTCGCAATATCCATCGTAAAATCTTTGTAAGGAGAAGTTATATAATTATAACCCGCTCTTACTTTGAAACGATCTACACGGTATTCTGCACCAACTCTAACTTCACTTGAATTTTTTACAACATCATTGATGAAATTATTATCTCCATTAAAATATTGTGTAGGCTTTAGTTTCGTGTCATTGTTCATGTGGTACGTATAATCAGCACCCAGAGATAAATTTTTACCAACAACAAAACCTAAACTTCCTACAAGACGTCCACCACGAGTCATATCATAATCAGAAGAATACATATAATAAGAATCTACAGCAGTTTTATCACTGTTAAAATTAGCTGAGTAAAAATCTTTAGAAATATTGTACCAAACTGGAGAATGATAGGCTGCGCCTAAACGTACATTGTGATTCACTTTGTAAATAGCACCTAAAGAGAAAGAAAATCCTTGTCCAATTTCACTATATGGAGCTCCATCTGCATTGTATACGTAGGTTTTTCCATTGTCGTCATCACGCTCTGCATATTGTTCGTAACCAGAATAGTTAGTTTCGTGGAAGTTTAATCCAAATCCCAAATAAACTTTGTCGTCATAACTTGTTCCTAAATTAACAGAGAATTTAGATTTATATCCATCAATATCTTTAATGTAACCATTGAAAGTTCCATTTGGTTCAGAAAATTTAATTCCTTCATTTGTTCCAATTGATGAATAATTGTCTAAACGCTGATTAAGATAAGCTACGCCAACTGTGAAACGATTCCATTTTGAAGCTTCATTTGCAAAAACAAATGTTCCTCCAAATTGTTGGAAATCAAAATTACTTTCAGATTCTTTGATATTTGTTCCGAAATTAGTTTTGTTGCTAAAAGTAGAAACACCAGCTGTTACTTGGACATCAGAGTTAATTGCTACTCCTAATCCAGCAGGGTTTTGTTCGACTGAAGTAATGTCACTTCCTAATGCACCAACAGCTCCACCAACACCAATATATTTAGCATTTCCGCTGTTAATATCTTGCGAATATAAATTTATAGCATTTGTAGAATACTGAGTTTCGTATCCTTTGTTCTGTTGTGCAAAAGCCAATGTACCAACTAAGGTACAAAGGCTTAATAATATTTTTTTCATTTTTATATGATCTAAATCTAGTTATCTTCTTCCTCCACCACGAGAGCCTCCTCCTGTGCTACTTCCGCGAGAACCACCTCCCATGCTTCCGCTACTCATACTACTACCTCTACTTGGAGAAGGTGTAGAATATGATGGGCGAGAATTGTTCATGCTATTTGTTCTTTCATAGCTTCTCGTTGGTTGTTGGTATTGTTGAGCTTCGCGAGTCGGTCTTGTGTTGTAAGTAGGCTGTTGTGTTTGTGTCGGTCTTACTTCACGAGTTGGACGCGTGTTGTTCATTTGTCCTTGATTAATTGAAGGTCTAACTTCTCTTGTAGGACGAGTTCCGTTAATTTGACTTTGGTCTACACTTGGTCTTACTTCACGAGTTGGACGTGTATTATTCATCTGTCCTTGATTAACAGAAGGTCTAACCTCTCTTGTAGGACGAGTTCCGTTAATTTGACTTTGGTCTGCACCTGGTCTTACTTCGCGAGTTGGACGTGTTGTATTGTTAATTGTATTATCACGAGTTGGTCTTAAACCTGTAGAGATTTGGTTGTTTCTACCATTTAAACTTCCAACAGGACGAGTAGAATTAATCGTGTTATTTAAACGACCACCATTTCTGTAACCTGGTTGAGAATAAATTCCTCTTGGACGATTGTATCCATATCCATATCCATAATAACCAGGATATCCGTACCAATTGTTCCATCCGTAGTAACCTCCGTAATATCCACCGTAGTAAGGTCTATTCCAACCCCAACCATAATATCCATTATACCATGGATCGTTCCATCCCCATCCGAATGAAATACCAAATCCGTTTCCGTACCATCCACCATACCAAGGATTGTAATATCCCCAACGATATGGATTATAGAAACCTCCCCATCCGTAGCTGTACCAAGGATAGTTGTTCCAGATATTAATTTCTACACCATCATTACGTCCCCAGTTATAATTACTCGATCCGTTATAAGTTAATGTATAGTCGTTGTTTCCAAAATAATTGTAACCACCTAAACCATATCCGTTAATTTTAACTTTGGTTGCTGATTTAGATTGAGTATTATCATTTGTGCTATCAACATCATCTTGGTAATAAAATTGTTCAGCACCATTTCCTTCTGCATCGAAGTATGGACTACCAATTTTTATTTCCCCTTTATTTTCTTGTTCTCCTTGCTCGTTACCATGTTGTAGTTGAGCTTGTTGATAGGTTTTATCTGTTTTCGGATTATAGTAAACTCCGTCGCTTTCGTAACCACTTGGTTGATAAGTCGAACAAGATGAAATTCCTAATGCAGCCACAAGAATTAATGTAGTTGCAGAAATTTTATTAGAAATTTTATAAACTTTGTTCATAATTATAAATTTACATCGTTTGTAATAATTAAATTTGCATAAATTTATAGGCAATTTTAATGCCAAGTAAAGATACGAAACTTATCAACAAATATAAAAGATTATGGCAAAATTAACAACTCGTGCTGAGGATTATTCTAAGTGGTACAATGAGCTTGTTGTAAAAGCAAATTTAGCTGAGAATTCGAAGGTTAGAGGGTGTATGGTGATCAAACCATATGGCTATGCTATTTGGGAAAAACTACAAGCAGAATTAGACAAAAGATTTAAAGAAACAGGTCATCAAAATGCTTATTTCCCCTTATTTGTTCCTAAAAGTTTATTCGAAGCCGAAGAAAAAAATGCAGAAGGTTTTGCGAAAGAGTGTGCGGTTGTAACGCATTATCGATTGAAAAATGATCCTGATAACAAAGGAAAGTTGATTGTAGATCCAGAAGCAAAATTAGAAGAAGAATTAATTGTTCGTCCAACTTCAGAAGCAATTATTTGGAGTACATACAAAGGTTGGATTCAGTCGTACCGCGATTTACCAATTTTGATTAATCAATGGGCAAATGTTGTGCGTTGGGAAATGCGTACGCGTTTGTTTTTGAGAACTGCCGAGTTTTTATGGCAAGAAGGGCATACAGCTCACGAAACAAAAGAAGAAGCAATTGCGGAAGCGCAACAAATGCAAGAAGTATATGCGGATGTTGTAGAGAATTTTATGGCAATTCCAGTTGTAAAAGGAAGAAAGTCAGATTCTGAGCGTTTTGCGGGTGCTGATGATACCTATACAATCGAAGCGTTGATGCAAGATGGTAAAGCTTTACAAGCGGGAACTTCTCACTTTTTAGGGCAAAACTTTGCAAAAGCTTTTGATGTTAAATTCGCAAGCAAAGAAGGAAAACAAGAATATGTTTGGGCAACTTCTTGGGGAGTTTCTACTCGTTTGATGGGTGCATTAATTATGACGCATTCTGACGATTTAGGATTAGTTTTACCTCCAAAATTAGCGCCAATTCAGGTTGTTGTTGTTCCAATTTATAAAACAGAAGAACAATTAGAAGAAATTCGTCAAGTGGTGGATAAATTTTCGTCTGAATTGAAAGCGAAAGGAATTTCGATCAAATTTGATGATGATGATAAAACGAAACCAGGTTGGAAATTTGCTGAATACGAATTGAAAGGTGTTCCTGTACGTATCGCAATTGGTCCAAAAGATTTAGAAAAAGGTCATGTTGAGCTTGCTCGTCGTGATACTTTAGAAAAACAATTCATCGCTTTAGATAATGTATCAACTGAAGTAGAAAAATTATTAGAAGATATTCAAACTAATTTATTCCAAAAAGCGTCAGATTTTAGAGATACTCACACAACAGAAGCAACAACTTTTGAAGAATTCAAAGATATTATCGAAAATAAAGGTGGTTTTGTTTCAGCTTTATGGGACGGAACAGAAGAAACAGAAGAAGCTATAAAAAATGAGACGAAAGCAACAATTCGTTGTATTCCTCAAGCTTTTGAAACGCCTACTGAAGGAGTAGATGTTTTCTCTGGAAAACCAGCAAAATACAGAGTTTTATATGCAAAAGCGTATTAATTTGTTAAATAATAATTAGCAAAAAAAACTTTCCAAAATAAATGAGGAGCTATTAATTAGCTCCTTTTTTATTTTAATGTTTTTTGGCGTGCAATTCTTTTAAACGTAGTTACTATAGCAGAATATTATTTTTTGTTAAATATCAATCATTTACAAAAAAAGGAGTATATTCGATTACTAATTAACACTAACATATATGAGAAAAACTCTACTGTCGGTATTCTGTTTATTTTCTATGTATGGGCTATCAGCACAACAAGATGTGTTGTGGGAAAAATCTATAGGAGGAGAACAAGCAGAATATCTTTATAATGCTATTTCTACACCTGATTATGGATTCTTGATTTTAGGCAGTTCTGCTTCTGATGCAACAGGAGATATCCAAAAGAAAAATCAAGGAAGTTTAGATTATTTCATTTGGAAAATGGATGAAAATGGGAAGCAAGAATGGCAAAATTCATTTGGAGGAAACGGTTCAGATTTCTTATATACGGCTAAGCCTACTGCTGATGGAGGGTATATCTTAGCAGGAGCTTCTACATCATCAAAATCAGGAGATAAAACATCCAATAATCAAGGAGCTGAAGATATTTGGGTGATAAAAATTGATGCACAGGGAAAACTACAATGGCAAAATTCTTTTGGAGGAAATGGAAATGATATTCCTGTTGATGTGATTAGAACCAATGATGGAGGTTATTTAATTGCTTCAAATTCCAATTCTGCTTCTTCTGAACTAAAGAAAAGTAAACATTTTGGAGGAAATGATTACTACATTATCAAGTTAAATGAAAAAGGAGAACTTCTTTGGGAAAATACCTTTGGAGGATTGTTTGATGATAAATTAAAATCAGTTATTGAGACTAAAAAAGGATTTTTGTTGGTTGGAAATTCTAATTCTCCAGCAAGTGGCAATAAAACAATTGATCATGAATTCAATTCAACTTGGATTGTCGAAATTAATCAAAAAGGAGAAATTATTTCGGAGAATAATTTAGGTTTAAATGCTGAAAACTTTTTGATTTCTTTTCAAGAACAAGAGAATAATTATTTGTTTGCTATTAATGAAAAAAATGGGAGTAAAATTCAGACAAAAATTATTCAAACAGATTTGAATCTTCAACCTCACAAAACAACCAAAATAGAAGAACAAAAAGATTTATCCATCACAGAAATTCAATCCATTAATGATACGTTTATTTTAACAGCCAATCAAATCTCAACTTTACAACAAAAAACGACAACTTCTTCTATTGAAAGTTATTACATCACAAAGTCATTTGATGAAAATGGAACAGAAAAATGGTCTAAAACTTTTGGAGAAAAAGGATTTAATTACCTTGAAAAAGCAATCACTACTCGTGATGGGTCAATTATACTATTTGGAAACTCTACACAACAAGCCAAAGGAAATAAAGGTCAATCTGATTTTTATTTAGTGAAATTAGGAAAAGATACAGATGATATCAAACGTGTATTTATAGAAGCTTATCCCAACCCAACCCAAGATGTGGTGAATATTTTAATCAATAAAGACTTCAAAAAAGCATCTGTTGACGTTTATAATTTAATAGGGCAACATCTACAATCAAAAGACGTGAAATACCGTTCTACACCAATTTCTTTAGGAAACTATCCTAGTGGAGTTTATATCCTAAAAATCAACCACGATAACCAAACTGAATCTATTAAAATTATTAAAAAGTAATACATGAAGAAAAATATAGTGCTACTTGCTTTATTAGCTTTGTCTTATACTTATGCTCAGCAAAATAGTTATGTTCCTAGTACAGAAGTTACACCTCCTTCTTTAGAAAATTATTTTTTTACAAAAAATGGAAATTTAGATATAAGTGGAAATAAAGGTGGTTTTAGTCATCAGATTCCAATTTATTCATTAAAAAATGGAGATATTAATCTAAATTTAAATTTAACTTATTATACAGATGGTGTAAAAGTTAATGATATTGCAGGATTGGTAGGAATGGGATGGAATTTAAATGCAGGAGGAATGATTACACGTGTTGTGAAGGGACTTCCTGATGAAGATAGCGGATTTGAATTGTTAAGACCTTCCAAAGATTTAATGAAAACAGCATTGTCTGGAAATTTTACAGATAATGAATACTTAAATAATTATTACGACATATATCGAAAGATATATTCTGCTAATGGATTGGAAGGAGAACCTAATTTAATTGATTCTCAACAAGATGTTTTTAATTTTAATTTTAATGGATACAGTGGTACATTTTATATTGATAATGGTGTAATTTATATTAATGAAAATCCTGATATAAAAGCTTCATTTATTAAAATACAAAACCCTACTACTCATAAATATTATCTGAAATTTACTTTTATTACACCGGATGGTATTAGTTATGAATTTGGAGGTGAAGAAGCTTTTGTTGAAACTACAAAAATCACAACAAATTGTTCCAAAAGCTATTCTAGAGAACCAAATTCTACTTGGTATTTAAAGCAAATAAAAGACTCTAAAAATAATAATATTGATTTTATATATGATAATTTATACAAATCATACCCTTTAAATTATTCAGAGAGCTATTCAATAACATATGGAAATAATAATTTGCCAGGTGAAATAATAAGTCAAAAATCTGAAAAATGTACTTCTTATTTTGAATCAAATAATGCTAAATATTTAAAAAATATTAGTTCTAAAAACATTAATGTTTCTTTTAATTACGATAATAGATTAGACTACACTACAGGATATAAATTAAATAGTATTAATATATCTAAAAATAATACTTCAATACCTGTAATCTTCCCTAAAAA
>NZ_DFRA01000010.1:0-24122 GCF_002378465.1 Empedobacter sp. UBA3475
TTTAAAACAAGGATACTATCTAAAATACTAACGCTTACTATTATTCAAACAATAAACAGAAACCAAAATAGAAATATTAACAAATTAAAAATTAATATTACCTAAATGCACTACGGGTTAAATATACTTTTTTATTTCAAAAGCTTATATCCTACTCTCCCTTTTTATTCTTTGTTTATTATCATAGCGTCTTATTTTGTCGCTATACTTCAATATATTTGAAAAACATTAACAAATACGGTTTACCGTAAATAATTATCCGTTATTATGACTTTATTTGCAGATTAACATTTTGTATATTTACAACAAACACAACTTATGGATAAACGTAAATTCTCTGAACAAGATATTAGTACAAAATTCATTACTCCTGCTATCGAATCTGCTGGCTGGGATAGAATGAAGCAATATGTTGAACAAAAGACTTTTACTGATGGTAGAATTCATATACGTGGTAACTTAACTACTAGAGGTAAAAAGAAAAGAGCAGATTATATACTTTATTGTAAACCAAACATACCAATTGGTATAATTGAAGTGAAGGAAAACAACCATTCAGTTGGTGCAGGAATGCAACAAGGTTTGGAATATGCTGAAATTTTAAATTTACCATTTATCTTTTCTACAAATGGTGATCGGTTTTTATTTCATGACAAAACTAATCTAAATCAAATTGAAACTGAATTAGAATTAGACGAATTTCCGTCTCCTGAAGAATTATGGAGTAAATACCTAAAATATAAAGGAATTGAAACAGAATACGCAAAAGAAATTGTAGAACAAGATTATTTTTTTGATGGTTCAGGAAAAACTCCTCGTTATTACCAACAGAATGCTATAAATAGTACACTTGAAGCAATTGCTAGAGGGCAAAATCGTATTCTTTTAGTTATGGCAACAGGAACAGGAAAAACGTACACAGCCTTTCAAATTGCACATCGTTTATGGAAATCTAAAGCCAAAAAAAGAATTTTATTTTTAGCAGATAGAAATTCCTTAATCGATCAAACTAAACGTGGCGATTTTAAACATTTCAAAGATAAAATGACTATAGTTCAGAAAAGACAAGTCGATAAATCTTATGAAGTTTATTTAGCTATTTATCAAGGATTAACAGGGAATGAAGAGGATAAAAATATTTTTAAACAATTCAGCCCTGACTTTTTTGATTTAATCATTATTGATGAGTGCCACAGAGGAAGTGCTAAAGAAGATTCTGCATGGAGAGAAGTATTAACATATTTTGGTTCTGCAACTCAAATTGGTTTAACTGCTACACCAAAAGAAACAGAAGAAGTCAGCAATGAAGAATATTTCGGAGAGCCTATATATACTTATTCATTAAAACAAGGTATTTCGGATGGTTTTTTAGCGCCTTATCAAGTCATTAGAATAAGTTTAGATATTGATTTAGAAGGTTGGAGACCTAACGATGGAAAAACGGATAAGGAAGGTAATATCATAGAAGATAGAATCTACAACCGTAAAGATTTTGATCGTACAATGGTTGTAGATGAACGTACTGAAATTGTCGCTCAAAAAGTAACCGAATTCTTAAAAAATACAAATCGTTATAACAAAACCATCATTTTTTGCCGAGATATAGATCATGCTGAACGAATGAGAACTGCAATTGCAAATCTAAATACTGATTTAGTTGCTAAAAATCACAAATACGTAATGCGAATTACGGGTGATAATGATGAAGGAAAACGTGAATTAGATAATTTTATTGATCCTGAACAAACTTATCCTGTAATTGCTACAACCTCTGAGTTAATGACTACTGGTGTAGATGCGCAAACTTGTAAGGTAATTGTGTTAGATACGGAAATAGGTTCTATGACTAAATTTAAACAAATTGTTGGTCGTGGAACTCGGGTTAATGAAGAGTTTGGAAAATTATATTTTACCATTTTAGATTTCAGAAATGCCACAGATCTTTTTGCTGATCCAAATTTTGATGGAGATCCAACAAGAGTAAAAGTTATTGGAGATAATGAACCTATCGATGATGATTTTGAAAATGAAGATAATAGTGATGAGGCAACTGATATAATTAATGATCCTAAACCTCCTTACAATACCAATGATTCTCCTTTTACAGAGAAAAAAGAAAAACCTAAAAAAATTTATATCAACGGTGTAGATGTAAGTGTATTAAATCAACGTGAATTATACTTTGATAACAATGGTAAACCCATTACAATTGGATTAAAAGATTATACAAAGCAATTAATTAACGAACAGTTTGAAACGATGGATAAATTTTTGAAAACATGGAATGAAGCTGATCGAAAAAATGCCATTATAAAAGAATTAGAAGAACAAGGTGTTCCTGTACATGAATTATTGGAAGCAGTAAATAAAGAATGTGATTTATTTGATATTATTTGTCACGTAGCTTTTGAACAACCTCCGTTAACTCGTAAAGAGCGAGCAAATAATGTAAAAAAACGTAATTATTTTACAAAGTATGGAGACAAAGCTATCAAAGTTATCGATGCCTTAATTGACAAATATGCAGATGAAGGAATTGAAAATTTAGAATCGATGGATGTTTTGAAAATTAATCCAATCTCAAGCTTTGGATCACCTGTTGAGATAGTTAAATCATTTGGCGGTAAAACGCAATATCAACAAGCAATTAAAGAATTAGAAAACGAAATTTATAGTATAGCATAATGGCATCAATATATTTAAACAAATTATCAAAAGAAGAAAGACGAAATTTAATAGAAGAACTTTACAACATACAAAGTGGTAAATGTTTTATTACTCAAGATGATATAGATTTAGATCTTCATTACGACCTTTTAGATGTTGACCATGTAATACCAACCAAATTAGGTGGTAAAGATGATAAATCAAACTTTGCTTTAACATTTTCTTCTGCTAATCGGTCAAAACAAGCAAGTGATTTAAATTTAGCAAGAAGAATTTATTCATTTTTAAAAATTCAGGAAAAAATTAAAACTGAAGAAGATCGTTCATCTAATTTAGATGATATTTTAAAAATAAATCAAGGAGGATTACATGAATTAAAATTTAAAGTAGAAAACGATAACATTAAATATTCTTTAGCTGATATAGCTGATACAAATGTTATATCATTACCAGTCTATGAAGATAAACTAAGTAAACAAAAGTACTTCTTTACTAATTTACCAATAGAGTATCTACATCATGATAATATTATAAATCCTAGACCTATTGGTAGTAATATTGCAAAATTAATTTCTGAATTTTATGAAGGTAACCCTCAATTGCATATTTCTTTAGGTTGGATTGAAGAAAAAAGCGATGCTAATTCATGTCAAGTTAAAATTTTTGATGGTCAACATAAAGCGGCAGCTCAAATTTTGTTGGGAGTCAGAAATATTCCTGTTCGTATTTTTATTAATCCTGATATAGAAAAACTCATACAGACAAATTTCCGTGCTGGAACAACTTTAAAACAAGTAGCTTTTGATAAATCTGTACAAAGACATTTAGGAAGTACGCTATATTATGATCGAGTAAGTCGTTATCAAAAAGATTTGGATTTACCCGAAGATAATTTAAACTTCTCAGAAAAGGAATTGGTTAATTTCTTCAAAGGAGAATCTAGAGAATTAAAACGGTATATTCTTGATGCCGTTCGTGACAAAGTGACCAAACATACAGAGAACAAATTAATGGAATATGTAGATATGGGTGGACGTGCTAAAGAGAAGCCACTATCATATTCTACTATTGATAAAACATTCTATTCTTTTTTTATATACGGTGATTTATTAGAAACACCTATTTCATTTAAAATGGATGAAGGTAAAAATCCTAGAACTTTAGAAGTTGAGCAAATAACAAAGTTGATGAACATTCTATCAGAAGTAATTTTTGATGAAAAATTTGATTTTAATATTGGAACATTTAAAATTGAGGATAAAATTCAGAAAGGTGAAAATATCAATGCCGATCATGTGAGAGCCTACAGAATGGCTAAAGAAGAGATTGTTTATTCTTATTTAAAACTAATTCATAAAATTATTCAGAATTACTATATCTCTACTGGTCAGATTATTGATGAAAAGAAGGTTTTTCAATATGAATTTACAGATGCTCTTTGGAACAATATCCGTAATTTTATCATTAATTTAGCTGACTTACCTCTATGGAAAAATAACACTTTTTCTACGACAGTATTTGGATCAAAACAAAATTCGGGATATTGGACAGAAATCTTTGGAACAGGTAAAAGTTCTCAAGGTATTAAAGTATTAGCAGAACCTATCAATTTGATGGAAATGCAAAAACCAAAAATGTAATTTATTTTAGAAAAATAACAACAATGAGTATATCAGGAATTTTAGATAGCATCAGAAAAATAATGCGACAGGATAATGGGCTAAACGGTGATGCACAACGTTTAGAACAATTAGGTTGGATGCTATTCTTAAAAATCTTTTCCGATAAAGACCAAGAATTAGAATTATTAAACGACGATTATACATCGCCTATACCAACCGAATACCGTTGGGAAAACTGGGCAGGTGATGATGAAGGCATTACAGGAGATGAATTATTAGAGTTCATTGACCAAAAACTGTTTCCTGCTTTGCGAAACTTGGACATCAGTACGGGCAACAAACGTGCGGTGATTGTACGCGAAGTGTTTGAGGGCAACAACAACTACATGAAAAAAGGCGTGCATATTCGTCAGGTGTTGAATAAGTTGAACGAAATCGACTTCAACAGTACCAAGGATAAACACGCGTTTGGAGACATTTACGAATCTTTACTAAAAGATTTACAAAACGCAGGAAAATCGGGTGAGTTTTATACGCCTCGTGCCATTACGCAGTTTATTACTAAAACCCTGAATCCGCAATTGGGCGAACGTATTTTGGATCCTGCTTGTGGTACGGGTGGTTATTTAACGGCTGCTATCGAGCATATTTACCAACAAGTGGATTCGGTAGAAGATCGACAAGCCTTGCAAGACAATATAATCGGTTGGGAATACAAACCTTTGCCGTATTTGTTGGCAACGACCAATTTGATTTTACACGATATCGAAGTACCGAATATTACTTACCGTGATTCGTTGGATCAACCGTTGACGGAATACAAACAAAAAGACCGTGTAGATGTTATTTTAGCCAATCCGCCTTTTGGTGGCGTGGTATCCAACAACAACGAAAACAACTTCCCACAAAATTACCGTACCAAAGAATCGGCAGATTTATTTTTGATTCTGATGATTCACTTGCTAAAAGTAGGTGGACGTGCGGGGATTGTATTGCCCGATGGTTCGTTAACGGGCGATGGTGTAAAACAACGCATCCGAGAAAAGTTACTGAAAGATTGTCGTTTGCATACCATTGTGCGTTTACCTAACTCGGTGTTTCAGCCGTATGCCACGGTAGCAACCAATTTGTTGTTTTTTGAGAAAGTTCACCACAATAACGAAACCGCCGACTTTGCCACGCAAGAAGTGTGGTATTACGAACACCGTTTACCCGAAGGACAAAAAGCTTACAGCAAAACCAAACCGATAAAAGAAGCCGAGTTTGAACCAATTACCGCTTGGTGGAACAACCGTACCGAAAGCGAAGTGTCTTGGAAAGTAAGCATAGACGAACTGATTGCGCGCAATTTTGATTTGGATATTAAAAACCCAACCAAACAAGAAGAAGTAATTGAACATTCTTCGGCAGAATTGATGACACAATTGTCAGATTCGTTAGCCAAAACCAATACTTTATTAGAACAACTAAAACAAGCGATTGGGTAATGAAAGTTAATATTGAAGATTTAAAAAATATAATCCCAATTATTAATGCAGAATTGGAAAGAAACAATAAAAATTTTCTATCTGTTGAAAGATCGTTAGATAAATTGAGTTTTAAATTACCTAAAGGTCTTAAACTTAATGAAGTATTTAAAATTGGTAAATATCAAGTTATTTCTCAGAGTAAAATTTATTCTATAGGTTTTAGTGATAAGTCAGATTTACTTATTTCAAATGATTTGCCATTAATTGCTTTTGGAGACCATTCAAAAACTATCAAATTAATTGATAAAGAATTTATTATAGGAGCTGACGGAGTTAAATTAATAAAACCTAAGAAGGATTTTGATATTTATTTCTATTATTTATTTCTACACGGAGTAATTACTGATACTAAAGATTATGGTCGTCATTATTCATTATTAAAGAAGGGATTAATTCCTGATTTAGAAATTAATGAACAAAAAGAGTTTGTTAATATTTTGAATAATATTAATAGCAACTCTAATATTGAATATATAGAATCTATTCGATTAAAAATATCTAAAGTATTAGATAAAAAAGTAGTAAACAATTCAATTTCCACCGAAATCACCCACCAATTAGACTTGATTAAAAATCTACGTCAGGCGTTTTTGCGTGAGGCGATGCAAGGGTTGTTGGTGAGCAATGAAACCAGCGACAACAAAACCGGAGCTGATTTATTAACCGAAATACAAGCCGAAAAAGCCCAATTGGTGAAAGAAAAGAAAATCAAGAAACCAAAACCATTAGCACCGATTACTGATGAAGAAATCCCTTTCGTTATCCCTGAAAATTGGACCTGGTGTAGATTGGATCAAATCACAATAAATTGCGATGGGGCTAGAAAACCTATTTCTCAAAATGAAAGAAATGGTTTGGCTAAAATATATGATTATTATGGTGCATCTGGAGTAATTGACAAAATACATGATTATACACATGATGGAAAATATCTTTTAATAGGAGAGGATGGTAATAATTTGATTTCAAAATCAACACCTCTAGCATTTATTGCTGAAGGGAAATTTTGGGTAAATAATCATGCTCATGTTTTAAAGTATTCTAATGACACACTTTTGTATTACATGAAATATTGGCTAAATACATTTGATATAAGACCATATTTAACAGGAGGTTTTCAGCCTAAATTTAGTCAAGGTAATATGAATTTAGTAACTGTTCCACTTCCACCCTTAGAAATCCAAGAACGCATTGTGGTGAAGTTGGATGAGCTCATGGGTTATTGCGATACCTTGGAAGAACAAGTAAAACAAAGTGGGCAAACCAACGAATTGTTGTTGCAACAGGTGCTTAGAGAAGCGTTGGGGGCTTAAATAATTATAAATATTATGACCAAACAATTACTTAAAAATCTAGAAAATTATCTATTAAAAGGAAGTTTTGTTTTCAATCAAACTTCGATTTTAAGTGAAGTTTGTAATATTCCAAAAATAAATGATCTAGCAGGGCTATATCTGTTTTATGATGGAGATTCGAATGAGTTACTTTATGTCGGTATCAGTGGAAGAACTAGCAAAGAAGGAAATATTGTTTTTAGAAAAGATGGTTTAAGAGGTCGTTTTTTAAAAGGAAAACAATTTGGAGATTTTCGCCGTAATTCTTTACCAAAACAAATGGTTTTAGAAAGTATTAATTCTTTAAAAATTAAATGGTATGGAACATATCATTCACAATGTTTTGATCAACCAAGGGCGTTAGAAATATCAATACTAAAAGCTTTTCTTGAACAAAACAATAGTCTTCCAAGATGGAATAAGGAAATTTAATCAAACTCCACTACTGACTAATCATCCAATCAAAATTGCATTTAAATATAATTATTTATGAATCAAATTTTACTTCCTGAATTAAGATTATCTTACTTTAACAAAGTTGGTTTTAAAAATACAATAGAACAAATCGTTTTAGAAAGTGTTCATGTAGATTATTTTTTTCAAAATAGTTATAGAGGTTATGTTGTAATATTAGTAGATGGTAGACGAATTTGTGTTACATCAAATAAAGATTTTGAATCTACTAATTTTGATTATATATTACTTTCAAACAAAAAACCAACTGAACAGTCAATTGAAGATGATATTATCTTAAAAAGATGGTTAAAACACCCTCTAAAAAGAGAATATACAAATTCCGAAATTGTTAATTCTTGGGCTCGTAATTTTAATTTTTTAGAAGAAGATATTAATGCAAAAATATATGGATTACGTGAACCTCAAATAGCTGCACTTTATTCAATTTTAAGCCATTTAAAAGTTTCTGATGAAATTGGTACTGTTGTAATGCCTACTGGTACAGGAAAAACAGAAACAATGATATCTACTTTAATTGCAGGAAAGTTAAATAAAGTAATTATTACAGTTCCATCAGATGCATTAAGAACTCAAATTTCAAATAAATTCTTAAAATTAGGATTATTAAAACAGTTTGGAATTATTAATCCAGGTGTTATAAATCCTAAAGTTGGTATAATTTACCAAAGTTTTCAAAATAACGAAGATTTACTTGAATTTATCGAAAAATCAAATGTCATTGTTACAACAATGAATATTTTGTCAAATTTCCCACCTAATGTGTTAGCTATTCTTAATTCTCATGTCTCAAACGTTTTTATTGATGAAGCACATCATGTTGAAGCAAACTCATGGAAGCGAGTTAGAAAAGCATTTAACAATAATAAAATTTTACAGTTTACTGCTACTCCTTTTCGTAATGATCAAAAAAGAATTGAAGGAAAAGTTATTTTTAATTTCAGTTTGAAAAAAGCACAGGAGCAAGGATATTTCAGACCAATAGATTTTCTCCCTATTAGAGAATATGACTTAAATAAAGGTCACAAATTAATTGCACAAAAAGCAGTAGAAAAACTACGTGAAGACTTAGCTAATGGACATAATCATATTTTGATGGCTAGATGTCAAAAAAAAGCTAAAGCATATGAAGTTTTCAAATATTATGAAGAATATGAAGATCTAAAACCTGTCTTAATTCATTCAACTATATTAAATAAAAAAGAGATTTTACAAAATATTATAAATGGCGAGCATAAAATTATAGTTGCTGTAAATATGCTAGGTGAAGGTTTTGATTTACCCCAACTAAAAATTGCAGCTTTTCATGACATTAGAAAAAGTCTACCAATCACATTACAATTTGCAGGAAGATTTACAAGAACTTCTATTGATGATAATTTAGGAAACGCAACTTTTATCGCTAATTTGGCAGATTCTGAAACAGAAAATGAATTAAGTGATTTATATGCACAAGATTCAGATTGGAATGTTTTATTATCAAGATTAAGCTCTGATCAAGTTTCTGAACAAATTGATTTTGAAGAATTCATTAATGGTTTTCAACATTTGGATAATTCGAAAATTCCTTTTCAAAATATAAAATTTGCTTTAAGTACAGTCATTTATAAAAATTTAAATCCTGATTATTCATACGATTTATTAGATTTTAAAAATGGTATCAAAGATTATGATGAGTTGGAATATAAATTCCATGATTATAATCCTCATGAAAATACAGTTGTAATTATTACAGCCTCTAAATCTGAAGTTGAATGGGTAAATTACAAGGAAGTATTTGGATTAGATTGGAAGCTTACAATATTATATTATAACGAGAAAAATAACCTTCTTTTTATTCATAGTTCAGATAAGTCTAACTTATATCCTGAAATAGCAAAATCCGTATTAAATGATAATGCTGAACTTATAAATAAGCTTTTAGTTTATCGTAGTTTCTATGATGTAAAACGTGTTTCCTTACAAAACGTTGGATTAAAAGAATTTCTTAATAGAAAAATTCGATTTACAATGCGTGTCGGAACTGATATTCAAGATGCTTTATCCTTAGCTGAACAACAAAGAGGGGAAAAAGCTTTTGTCTTTGGATCTGGCTATGAGGAAGGTGAAAAAATAACTTTAGGATGCTCTTATAAAGGAAGAATATGGAGTTATTTAAGAAACAATTTAAAGGGTTTTGTTAATTGGTGTGATAATATAGGAAATAAACTAGTTGATGAAAGTATAGACCCAAATCAAGTCTTACGAGATACTTTAATTCCTGAAGTTATTTATGAAATTCCTGATGAATATCCAACATATATAGATTGGGATGATAATTTCTATAATTTCCCTGAAGATAAAATAGAAATAACAATTAATGGAACTTTTAACTCTGCTGAATGTTCAATTGAATTGATTAATATAGATAATCGAGACGCTATCGAGTTTCAAATAACAACACCTAACGGAGCTACCAAATTAAAGAAAGAACTATATATTGAAACTGATGAACAAGGAAATCAATATCCTAATTTTAGAATAATTTCTTTAGATGGTATTCAATCTGAAATAAAGATAGCTTCTAAAGTTTTTAAAACAACGGAGTATTTTAATAAATTTCCACCAATAATATGGTTTGCTGATGGTTCTGCACTTCAAGGAAACGAATATGTTCAACTTAAACAGGTTATACTACCATATCCAGTCGAAAACTTAATTGATTGGAATTGGGATGGAGTTGACTTAAGTAAAGAAGCCCAAGGGATTTATCCTCTTAAAACTAATTCTATTCAATATAAAGTAATTCAACATTTAATCAATGAAGATTTCGATATTATTTATGATGATGATTACTCAGGAGAAATAGCAGATATTATAACCATAAAAGAACTTAAAAATGAAATAAACATACAGTTTTATCATCTAAAATTCGCAAAAGATGGTAAAGTCAATACTAGAGTTGATAATTTTTATGAAGTATGTGGTCAAGCTCAAAAATCAATTCATTGGAAGCATAAGAAAGGATACGAGTTTTTTCAACACTTATTGAGACGAGAAATAAAAACTAGAAGTGGAAATGAAAGAAGTAGGATTGAAAAAGGTTCTAAAGAAGATATCGAAAGGTTGTTGACTATTGCTAAAAACAGAAAACCTATGAATTTTGAAATTTTCATCGTTCAACCAAGTTTGTCTAAACAAAATACTTCAGATTCTATCATGACATTACTGGGAGTAACGGCTAATTATCTAAAAGAGGTAGCTGATATTGATTTACGAGTAATTGTTAATAAATAAATAACCCAAGCGCTATTGTTGTTAAGTAGATTAACAACATTGGAGGGGTAAAAGAAAACTACTAATAACTTAAGGAAACACTGTGGATTATGATCAAACAAATTAAAAATATAAATAATGTTGGAAGTTACAGGCAATTTTCAAATGGAGGTTCTATTCAATTCGAAAAATTAACATTTATATATGGTTTGAATACAAGAGGAAAGTCAACTCTAACCGATATTTTAACCTCTTTAAGAGATAATGACCCTACATTAATTACTAACAGAAAATCCATTCCAGAAATATCAGGAAATCAAAATATAATAATTTCTTTTAGACCATCTGGTTCAACAAGTCAAATTGACAGTATTTTTTCAAACAATGGATGGTCACAGAGAAGTTCTAGTGAAAATTTGTTCATATTTAGTTCAGAATTTATTCATCAAAATCTATTCACAGGTATATCTGTTGAACGACAAAATAAAGAAAACTTCACAACATTTGTATTGGGGCAACAAGGTGTTCAGTTGGCAACGCAAATCGCGGAAGAAAAAAAACTATTACGACAAAAGAAGGGAGCTTTACCTAATTTAATTCCCCAATATCTAAGGGGTAAGCAAAAAAGTGAATTTCATTCCTTTTTATCTACTGATATTTCTACAATTAATATTGATGAAATAAAATCTCAACTGATTGAATTAGAGAGTAACTTAAAGCAAGAACAGAAAAGATTAGAAGAACCATCAGTAATTTTAGGATTGTCTGATATACAATGTATCAATGCCTCTAATTTATCTATTAATGAATTGATAGATGATACAAATATATTATTGGAAAGAGAATTTTCTGAAATAAGTTCTTTAGCACTTACCAAACTTAATGAACATATAGATAGTAATTTTAAAACTAAAGATATAGCTGAACGGTGGATTAAAGAAGGTTTAGATATCCAAAAACATGATACAAATAATTGTACTTTTTGTGGTCAATCATTAGAAAATGCAGAAGATTTAATTAATGTTTTTCATTCTATTTTTAATCAAGCATATAAAGATTATATATCAGATATATTGAAACAAATTGAAGTTTTAAGAAAAAACTGGTCAACGCAAAGTTTTAATTTTTTGAACAATATAGTTTCTCAACAAGCTCTGTTAGTACAGTATACACAATTAATCAATAAAGACTCTTTTAGTGAATTGATAACTCAATTAGAAGAATTAATCAGTTCTACAAATGAGAATAAATTAAATAGTTTATTGAATCAATATTCTGATGTAATTAATGATATTTTCATCAAAAAAGAGAGAATACCTCATGAAAAAATAGATGCACTAGACTTTACAGAATTAATTGATTTTCATACTAAATATATTTCTAATCTAACGAGAATTGATGAAATAATACGTGCTATTATAGTTGAGATAAACCAATTCAAAGAGCCTTATAGAGATTTAAGTCAAATTACAAGTAAAATTGCTGATATTGAATCTCAAATTGTAATTAAAAAGAAAATAATTGCTAGAGTAGAACAGAATTCTGATTGTGATTCTTATTTAAGAGAGTGTAATGAAATAAGAAGTTTAGAGGAAAATATAATTACTAATGAATCAACTTTATCTACAAATCAAAGTCAGTATTTAAATGATTTCTTTGCTAAAATAGATTTTTATTTTAAGCAATTTGGAAGTGAAAATTTTACACTAGAGAGAGTAACTAACAACCGTGGTCATCAACCCGTTTACTTTTTAAAAGTGAAATTCAAAGGTGTTGATGTTAATGATAATAATATTGCAAAAGTATTTAGTGAGTCTGATAAAAGAGCTTTAGCATTATCATTATTTTGGGCAAAAATAGATTTTTTAACAGATGAACAAAAAAGTAAAGCCATTATTGTTTTAGACGATCCTATTACAAGTTTTGATGATAATAGAATAATGAAATCTATAACAAGAATTAAAGAAACAATTACAGAGGTTAGTCAAGTTGTTATTTTAACACATTATAGTCATTTTATAAAGAATTTTATTGAACGAGGAATGAATGATGATATCGCTATTTCTTATATTGAAATAGCACAAGATAACACCACTAGTTTCTTACGAAGAATAAATGATGCAAGAAAATTTACTTTAACAAAATATGATGAAATTTTCTTGAAGATACATGCATTTATAAATAGAGAATCTGAAGAAGATATTCGTGTATATTTGAGACCATTTCTAGAAAGTCAGTATTTGCCACATTTTTACATAAAACAATTTAAAACATTTTCGGAAGACGGGACACCTTTTGGAAATCTAAATGAAAAAATTAATGCTCTTTTTACAGATCCTAGCGTTAATGCAAAATTTCATCAATTTAGAACAATGTTAAATCCTGACTCGCATTTATTTACTAGTAGTAATGAAGAAGATATCAGAGATTTTGCTAGAGAAATGATGGATTATTTATATAGTTTTTCTCATAATTAAGGATTATTATAAATAATTTTGTAACAAATTTTTACTAAATTTGTTACAAAATATAAAGGTATTACCAAGTGAAATCTTCTAAAAATCAAATAGAAACAAAGATTTTAAAATCATCATTAGGCGAAATAATTTTTTGAGTTTACAATATTCAAAATTTTAAAATCCATAACTTAAAATGTCCGTTATTTCATACAATTTAATATGTTTTGCATGTAATAACGGACATTTATGCTTGATCAATAATTATTTCTAAAATATGTTATAAATTAACTAGTAGATCTAATTGTTTCTGAATTTCTTCATTTTTTATTTTACGATGTGATGCATTGTACACACATTTTCCATCTTTTATAATTAGGATTTGCGGTGATTCGTGCTGAACATTGTATCGTCGTTCAATCTCATTAGAGAGTGGTCTATACGTTAATAAATCTAAATAATTCAGTTCAAAATCGCTTTCTTTTACAATATCCCAAATAATATCACATAACCCACAAGTTGTACTGTGTTTATAAATAATTTTTGGTTGATTAAAAGATGCTTGATCAATTTGATCTAAATGATCTAAAGTTGTAATATCTATTTTTTTCATTTTTGATTCTATTATTTCGCTTCTAAAATTACGTTGAAAAGAAGGAATAACCTATTCTATTTTCCTTTAAGGATAAATTATAAAAAATGTGTTAAGGAAATCTTCTCGTTCAGTTTTTTCAATCTATAACTATTTTTAATTTCTTCAATCGACGCTGATAATTTTGTAAATAATTACGTTTTAACTTATCAGATAAAAACGATTTATTGATTAAATCTTCCACTTGATCATCTTTAGAAGTTAAATTTTGAAAAACTTTTATAATTGATTTTTCTTTCATTCCAGCTTTTTCTCCCAATATTATGAATTGATCAATGACTTTTCCTTTTGAATTGGACTTTCCAATATTTCCCTCTTGAGAATGTAGGATTATGATTTCGTGAAATGCCAATAAAAAAGCATCTATTCAGAAGAAATAGATGCTTTATAGTTATTAATAACCAGGATTTTGTTTAATATTTGGATTAATTGATATTTCTTTATATGGTATAGGCCATAAATATTGACGAGAATTGAAATTACGTGTGGCTAATTTTTTGATTTGACCTTTATTGAACATTGGTTTTAGATCAACTAAGCCATTATCATCAATTTGAGGTGTAGAAGGGAAAACCCATAATCCTTTGTCTACAATTTTTGATTTTAAGGCTGCTGGATCTAAGAATCCGTAATTATCAATTGTTAAGGCTTCATCTGCTAATTCCCATCGAATTAAATCATCTAAACGTCGGTTTTCCCATGCAAATTCCATACGTCTTTCTGCACGAACAATTTTTCTTAATTCAGTTTGATTTGAGACTGTAACAATTGGGTATGCTCCTGCATCTTTATAGGCACGTTTGCGAACTAAATTAATTGCATCTGCAACAGATTGGTCTAATTCATTTAATTCTATTTTAGCTTCAGCATACATTAATAATATATCAGCATAACGCATGATAATAATATCTGTATCAGCATTGTAGTCATCTGACCAATCAGCATCAACTCCTTTTTTTAATGAAAGTCCATTATAAGATGCGTAGGTATCAACGGCACGAGTGTCATTATTTTTAACCATAGAACCAGTCGATGTATTGAGAACAGTTGTTGCATAAGGATTTGGATCATAAATGTAACCTAAAAACTCTGAACCAAATTCGACAATTGTTTCTTTTAAACGAGGATCTCTATTTTCGAATGGTTTTTTGGGGTCAAATAAAGGCGATTCGTCAATGGGTTTACCATCAGAAGCATAAAAAGAAAAGAACAAATCCCATGAAGGTTGAGCAACAGCAGACCCTCCTGCAGTGCGCGGAATGAAGTTCTTCACACTTAATTCTTCACCTAACTCTGTTGAACGAGGAATTGCGAAAATTGTTTCTGTAGCATTACGTGTACTTGATTTGAAGTACTCACCAAAATCTGGATATAACGAATATTGATTTAGCTCCATACATGCTTTAGCTGCTTCTTTTGCTAAAGAATAATCTTTAAAATACAATGCATATCGAGTTTTAAATGCTAAAGCGGCACCTTTTGTGGCACGAGAAAGTTGATTAGCTGCATAAGATTTTGGTAAATTTTTCGCTGCAAAATCTAAATCATCGTACACTTGTTTGATGACAACTTTTTTATCTGTTCTTCCTAATTTGAAAGCATCTTCAATGCTTAGGGTATTGGTATAAAAAGGAACATCACCCCAAAGAAATGCTAATCTACCATAAGCATTGGCACGCATAAAACGAGCTTCTGCTTCGAATTGTAATTTCTTTTCTGCTGAAACAGTATTATCCGCTTTTTTTAGATTTTCGAGAATTGTATTTGCGCGAGAAACTGCTTTGTATAAACTTTCCCAATTTAATTCTGCCACACTCCAATTAGATGTAATTGCTCCAGCAGCATAATCATTCATGGTTTGTCTTTGCGACCAGTTATCAGACATGCGTTCTGCACGCCAATTAATTTCTATGTCCCAAGCATATTGACGGTATAAATCGTTTAAAGATAGATTGATTTCACTTTCGTTTGAGTACCAATTTTCACTTGATCCTTCTGATAAAGGGTTTAGGTCTAAATCGGTACAAGAGCTAAAAGAAGCAATTATAGATAATGCGATTATAATTTTTTTCATGATGTTAGAATTTTAGAGATAAACCTAAAGTGAATGAACGGCTGATGTATGTATTGTAATTTACTTCAGGGTCCCATCCTTTTGGGAAATTATCGATTGAGAATAAATCATTTCCAGAGGCAAATACGCGTAAACTTGCAACACCTATTTTGTCTGTTAATGTTGAAGGTAAAGTGTACCCAAGTGTGATATTTTTCAATCGGAAATAAGCTCCTTTCGTCATCCAAAAAGTAGATGTTTCATAATTGTTATTTTCTGCACCCACGTTAGATAAGCGAGGATATTTTGCTTTTAAATTTTCTTCTGGTGTATTGTAAACGCTCCAATAATTTCCGTCGATGATACCAGAAGGATTTGTCCAAGCACTTTGGAAAGGTTTCATTAATTCTGGAGTTAAATATGCATTTTGTTTACCTACACCTTGAACGGTCATAGCAAAATCCCAACCTTTGTAGTTCATATCGATTGTTCCACCAAATAAATAACGTGGTAAAGATCCTCCTAATAATTGACGATCGTATTCTGGTGAAATAATTCCATCAGGAACACCATCTGGTCCACTAATATCTTTGTATCGTATATCACCAGGTTTTACATTTTTGTTTAATGTCGCAGAATTTGTAATTTCATCTTGAGTTTGATATATACCTTCAGCTATGTATCCATACCATTCTTTGTATTGGCCACCTGCCATAATTGCCTTAGCACTATCAAATACAATTCCTCCTAGATCTCCCATAACTGATTTTGAATCTGAAATATTTAAGGCAATACCATATTTCAAATTGTTAATTTTATCACGCCAAGAAACGGAGAAATCCCAGCCTTTTGTATACATTGAACCTGTATTTTGTTGTGGATTTTCGAAACCTATATAATCAGGAATTTCTAATTCTAACAACATATCAGAGGTTTGTTTCTTGTAATAATCAAATGTTACATTCAATCTATTTTTAAAGAATTGTGCGTCTAAACCAATATTTTTGGTTTCTGTTACTTCCCAAGTGATATCATTGATCGCATAATTAACTTGGGCAGCAGTTGTTCCTGAAACTACCTGACCTCCCATATAAAATAAAGCATTAGAGAAGTTGATAGATGATTGATAGGGATAATATCCAATACGCTCATTTCCTAGTTGCCCCCAAGAAGCACGAACTTTCAGGTATGAAAGGAAATCGACATCTTTTAAGAAACTTTCTTCAGATATTGCCCATCCAGCCGAAATAGAAGGGAAAGCACCCCATCGGTGGTCAGGATGAAAACGAGAAGAACCATCGTAACGAATATTTGCTTGTATAAAATATTTGTTTGCATAATCATACATTATACGTCCAAAATAAGAACGATATGATGTTTCGTATGCACTTCCGCTTGCTTGTTGGTAATCTGTTGGCGCTAAATCTAAATAAGGAAAATCCATTAGTTCGAAATAATCACCAGTTGCTTTTACAAGTTCATTTTTTGTATAAAAATCTTCGTATCCGATTAAAGCATTTAAAGAATGTTTTCCGAAATGTTTCTGATAATTTGCTAAAAATTGTTTTGTTAAAGCAACTTCATCTGTACGATATTCTGCTAAATTAGTTGATGCAAAACCTCCCATGTATCCCATAAATACGTTTGGATCTTCTGGTGAATAATAAGGGATTTGTTTTACGAATTTTTTACGTTTATTAAAACTGACATTTGGTGCAACGATAGCAGAAAATTTTAAGCCTTTCAATGGTTCGTAATGTAATGCAACACGCCCATTCATTATGTCTTTCCATGTGTCATCTGTGCCACCATAATGCAGTTTAGCATAGGCGTTAGAACCGGTTTTTCCATCTCCAATGCGCCCATCTTCCCAAAAAGCTGCATAAATAGGAGCAAAACGGATTGCTTCCCAAATAGGATTAATATTTGGACTTTCTTCTTTCGAGTAGACATAACTCATATCAAAATCTGCAGTTAGCTTATTTGATACCTTGTAAGTATTGTTTACGCGTGCCATCAAACGTTTGTAATGTTGATTAGCATAAATTTCACCCATATTATCATAGCTAATAGATGCACGAGTAGTCGATTTCTCATTTCCAGATGTTAATGAAATGGCATGACTTTCTTTGAAGGCACTATTTTTTAGCAATATTTTTTTCCAGTCTGTTAAAGGATAACTATTAGGGTCTTTTAGGTTTAAGTTATTATAATTATCGATGGTTTCTTGTGCATAGATTGAATGTTCAGAACCTTTAGCATTTCCTGTATCATTCCAAGCAAACTCATTCATCATTTCCATGTATCGTTTTGCACCAACTGTTGTAGGAAAAGTTGTAGGGGTAATCCAAGTCATTGCATTTTGGTACTCAATATTGGTTTTACCTTTTGCTGCACGTTTGGTTGTAATCAAAATTACACCAGAAGCTGCTCGGGCACCATAAATTGAAGCAGAAGCAGCATCTTTAAGGACTGTTACATCTTCTATATCATTTGCATTAACATCATCAATACTTTTAACAGGAACACCATCTACGATAACTAGAGGTGAAGTATCTCCAATTGAAGTAATACCACGTACAACAATTGTAGCTGAAGCATTTGGCGAACCACTACTTCTTGTTACCATTAACCCTGGCATAGAACCTTGTAATGCTTGAGATACATTTGTTACATTTCGTTTTGCAATTTCTTCACCTTTTACATCAGAAATAGATCCTGTTAAATCTTTTTTCTTTGCAGTACCGTATCCAATTACGACAACTTCTTCTAATGAATTTGTTTGCTGGGGTTGGAGTGCAATTTGAATAGGTGAAGTTGTTGAAAATTTTTGTTCTAGGCTGGTATACCCATCGAAATTAATATTCAAAGTTAATTCAGCTAATTCAGTTTCAAGATTTAAATCTCCATTTATATCAGTGTAAAATGATTGAT
Source organism: Empedobacter sp. UBA3475 (assembly GCF_002378465.1). NCBI lineage: Bacteria > Pseudomonadati > Bacteroidota > Flavobacteriia > Flavobacteriales > Weeksellaceae > Empedobacter > Empedobacter sp. UBA3475. The sequence continues at coordinate 18,977 of NZ_DFRA01000010.1, forward strand.
TTAATTCTTTGACATAAACTTGTACATCGGCTATGCCGAATCCATTTTCGTCTACAATTTTTATTGGAAAGTCACCAATTAGAGCAAATTGCTGCGAATGATTTGAATGTAGGTTGTAATGAGAGGTATTTTTCGCTTGTAATGAAATAAGTCCACCAAATAAGAGTAGTGGAATAGTTAATCGTTTCATGTGTCTTATTAGTTTGGCGCGAAATTATAATGTTTATTGTAAAAGCGTATTAATTGAAGTTTAACCGTTTTTTAAGTAATTGTTAATATTTTGAAATAATCGTTAAATCTTTATTGATAATTTTAAAAATTCACTAATAATCATTATTTAAAGCTAAAAAGGTAGATTTCTCTACCTTTTTAAAATTATTTTTGATGCTTATACTTAATCCAATGTTATGACGTATTCGTTTCGTTGATCTTTTTTCCAGGCGTGTTCTTGAGTAGTAGGAGAAATTCCAAATAAAGGCGAAAAAGTTTTTATTTTAATCGTTTTATTGTCAGGATAGAATTCTAAGATTCTTAACCATCCATCGCCACCATTTCCATTGTGACCTCCCCCCATAGATTGGGCATCGAATAAAATTTGATGTACAGATTTACCAGCTTCATTTTTATCTTGTTTGTAACCTTCTCCAGAAATATGACCTGATAAAACTAATTGCATATTCGAGGTTGACTTAACTAATTTTTGCCAAATTTGTTCTCCATTATTTGAATTAGGTAATTTGATACGTTCTGATTTCTGAATTTTATTGTTGATAGAATAAGGCTCAAAAATAATCCAGGTTTCATCTTTAGCCAATCGTTTGTCATCTCTACCCAAATAAGCATGTGTCATCATAACAATTTGGTGATTTTTATATTGCTCTAGTTTTACAATCTTATTTGCCCAATCGATTGTATTATTTGTTGGCGCATACTCTAAAGTTAAGAATAAAAAATCTTTACCATTTAAATTTTTTAATTCGAATGCTGAATTGGCTAGTGTAGCTTTTTCATTTTCGTCCACACCATTTTGTACAATCGTCTTTCTATTCAAAAAATTTTTATCAATAGGAAAGAATTCATCTAGGCGAGTCCAACGTTTTCCTTCACGATTAATGGTGTAATCGTGATTTCCTGTTGCTGTAATATAAGGAACTTTACCATCTAAATAACTAAACGCTTTGGCAGCAGCTTCCCATTGTTTTTGTGCCGTCTGATTTCCATCATGTCCATTATTGATGATTTCATTTTGCTCAACCAAGTCACCAACACACATTACCATCTTGATATTTAAATGATCGATATTATTCTCGACCCATTTCGTCATTAACTCTAGAATAGGCTGATTTTGACTAAATTTAGTGTAGTTCTGAATATCTGGTATCATAATAATAGACCATGAATTTTGATGATCTAGTTTTGGCGTTTCGTATTTTTCTTGAGCGGTTAAATTTCCAGCCCAAAAGATGATACACAATAGACTTGTTTTAAAAATGTTTCTTGTTTTCATGTGATAATTTGCTTTGTCGTGGCGTTATTGTTTTTTGCAAATTAACATCGAAGATAAAAAAGGGTGATTAACTTAAAGTTAAATCTAAATCTATATTTCAATAAAAAATAACAAACCGTCAAGTTTCGTGAGTTAGAGTGACGTTTGTAAAATGTTGTATCGAAGACTTAGTAGATATATAACGAATTATAAAAACCTTCATTTTTAATAATAAAATGAAGGTTTTTTTCTTAAAAATTATTGATCAATTAGACTGATAAAGACATCAGATAATTCATTTGGAACGTCAATCATAGCGTCATTACGTCTTAGATACGAAATGGAAGAATCTTAACGGTTACAATCCATCGCCTGAAGATCTTCGTCAGATGTATGTATATCATCGATTTTATCAAGCTAAGAAAGTAGCACTTGTCTATCCTTCTGACCAGCATTCAATTCAGAAAGGAAATTACTTTAGTTCTGAAAATCATTTAGAAATGTCTGATAAAGAATGTAGCATAATGCAAATTGCAACATCAACGGATATTAAAACTTGGCAAGAGGAGATTGGAAATCAGATTAATTCTTTATTAGATTGATAATAACGTCCGTTATTTCATACAAAAACTTATAATTTGTGTAGAATAACGGACATTTATTTATCCTTTACTTTCTTAACTCTAAATTTAATCGTTTTAACCTTCGCTGATAACTTTGCAAATAATTACGTTTCAACTTTTCAGATAAATAAGATTTTGAAATTAAGTCTTTTACTTCTTCTTCTTTAGAAGTTAGATTTTGAATGACTTTTACTATCGATTTCTCTATCATTCCTGCTTTCTCACCCAATACAAATAACTGATCAATGACTTTTCCTTTTGAAATGGTTTTAGGTAATAAACCTTCTTTTAAAGCAAAATCTGAATCATCAATATGAATTTTCGTATTCAACAAATCATACGCTGGACTTAATTTAAAATCACCTTGCTGAGTTTCTATCAACGAAAAATTCTTTAAATGTGCATCTCCATTAGAAAACAGATAATTGAAAACAATCAAAGCGAATAACTTTGGAGTTTCTACTTTCCAAGCAGGGACATATTTTTTCAAGGCTTCAAATAATTCGAGATAATTTCCTTCATACTTGTATTGTTCCCCATCAGTTGCAGGAGATTTCCCTAATAAAGAAGCAAAATCTTCCACAGCTAACTTATCTCCAATTTCATTGTAATCAAATCGTTTAGTAAGGTATGCTGGACTTCCATCTTTAAAAAAAACTAAAGCATTTTCTGCCGTTTCAATTTTAAAAATTTGTTTAGCTATTTGCATTGTTAAATGCTCGTTTGCTGGTGCAAATTCACTGTTTTTAGGTAAATCAGAAATTGGTTTTAAAATATAATGTCCACTTTCGTTTTCATTCGTTAATCTTAGTTCATTTCCATCAAGAATTAAAGAATATTTCTCTTGAAAACCTGAGATAGAAATATGTGTTTGATTTTGGTTAAAACTACTTTTATCCTTACGATCAGTTGGCGAAGTATAATTTAAAAATGGACTTACCTTTTTACCATTAAACATTTTCTTTAGAACAACAGGACTGTACGCATTAAAATTTTCTTTTAAAGAACCGGGACAATTAATTAATTCTAATTTCATTTTACACTCTTTCTATTGTTACTGCACCAATTGTATCTATTTTAGATGCTTTCAATAATATTCCAAAAGCATCATCTTCATCAATCTTATATGTTTTACAAATCATACGTTTATTTACCCCTTCTGGTAATAAATGATAGAAAAAAGGAAACAAAGTTTCAGAATCAAACTCTTTTTGATTTTTAGGCAACGTTAAACTTATAGAAGGCTTAGAATCATCATTTAACCAATCTTCATTATAGATAAAATGAAAGCGACCATTATCCAATTGCGTTAGAACTCCTGCCCTTTCTCCTTTATATAAAATTTGAGCAATTCTCATGATTCAATTGTTTTAACCTCTAATTTAATTTCTAATCCTAAGGCATCACACAACTTTTGAAGCGTTTCTAAAGTTGGATTACCTTTACCACTTTCAAATTGTTTTAATGTACGTAAACCTACACCCGAAATATCTGCTAATGATTCTTGTGTAATATCTAAAACTTTACGACGTTCTTTTATCTGTTCGATTATTAATAGTGTCATTTATTGCACTTTTAATGTAAATTTAGAAAGAAATTTGATACAAAACAAGAAAAGTGCAACTAATTGCACTTTCTAAAGAGTGTTGCTCGTTTTTAGTCTAAAAGCATATAAATAGTGCAATATATTGCACTTAATAAATCTTAATTTGAAAACAGAACTAAATAATGGGGAGGTTAGATGGATTTGAAAAAGCTAACCCAAGCTATATTTGTAAACTTATACACTTTAAAAGACAGTGCATTTTTAAAGAAATAGGCCAAAAAAACGTGAAAGATGAATTCATAAATCTAATACATTCTACTGTGCTACAATTAAATAATGTAGTCATTCAAAAAACAATTAAAGTACACTCCTAGGTTTACAAGATGATCTTTTCAAACTAGCAGCAGATGATGAATTTGGGCGAAAATTACAAGATATAGAATTACTATAATTACATTTTTAAAATTAAATTTTGTCACAAATTTTCACTAAATTTGTGACATAAAATTAACCAAAAACAAAATGAAATCAGCTAAAAATCAAATAGAAACAAAGATTTCAAAATCATCTTTTGGCAAAATATTTTTTTTAGCTGATTTCTCAAAATATGGCTCTTCAGATAACATCCGTAAAGTACTTTCTCGTTTAGAAAAAGAAGGTTTAGTTGAGCGTTTAGCTCAAGGTATTTATCTTAAACCTAAAAAAGATCCGTTGTTAGGTACTATTTATCCCACAACTGAAGAAATAGCGAAACAAATCGCACAACGAGATAAGGCACGTATTTCTCCCTCAGGAGTTTTGGCTTTATATTTATTAGGATTAGCAACTCAGGTTCCTTTAAAAGCTGTATATCTAACTGATGGATCACAACGCGAAATAAGAATAGGAAATCGTACCATTCAATTCAAAAAAACAGTTCCTAAAAGCTTTGCCATCAAAGATGAATTATTACACTTAATTGTTCAGGCTTTTAAAGAAATAGGTCAAAAAAACGTGACAGATGAATTCTTAATTCAAATACAACCTAACGTGCAACAATTAAATAATGAAGTGGTTCAAAAACAATTAAAGTACGCTCCTGTTTGGATTCAAAAACAAATTATTAATATCATTAAAGAGCAAAACAAATCAAGAATTATTTAATCAGTAATATTAAATTGTAATAATTAAGATTGATTCTTTTATCGGATATTGCTAATATTTCGTTAAAATATTAATACTTTTTGTACACCAATAGTACACCACACTCCCCTACACTATTGATAAATAAAGGCTTTTATACTTTCTGCATCGGGAAGTAACACTTATTAAAAATTATGTTATGTCGTACTTCATGACTTCGTAGACTTTAAATATAATTATTTTAGTTTAGATTTTAGTATTTCATAAGGTGTTTATCCTTTAAATGAAAAATGTGGTCTATTGAAATTATAAAATTTTTCCCATTGTTCTAATTTTTGATTTAGATCGACATCATCAGTATAGCTTAAA